>DASXTD010000032.1:0-3857 GCA_036505655.1 Chloroflexota bacterium | reverse complement strand
GGCCGCTCGTCACCGGGCAGCGGGCTGGGCCTCGCGATCGTGAAGCACGCGGTTCAGGCGCACGGTGGCCACGTGTGGGCGGAAAGCATCGATGGCAAAGGCTCGACTTTTTTCGTCAGTCTGCCGCTCGCCCGCCTCAGTGTCGACAGAGTTGAGTCATAACAGAAGCGAGTGGGTGGTAATGGCCAGAAATTCGTGCACGCATGGCCATGGTATGGCCCAGGGCGTTCTTCCCTCGGCTAGCTGGCCGATAACAGCGAATGCCTTCTCGTGCCAGGGAGAATCTTCTCGATGAGCATAAACCAGGATGTTGGTGTCGACGGCGATCAGGAGCCACGCCCCTCGTAGACACGGTCACGGATCCGATCCCATGAACCGTCGGCGAACTCCGCTTGCAGTCCGCTGCCACGAAACGACGCGCGGCGCAGGTGGAAGGATCGCTCGCGCTGCCGATCCTCCAGGACCCGCCGCAGGCCCTCTTCGATTAAGGCACGCATGGATGTCCTTTCCTGGGAGGCGATTTCCTTCGCCTCTGCGAGGAGCGCGTTTGCAATCTCTACGGTGGTCTTCATACATATCACCGTATCAGTAAGTACGGGCGTAAGCAATCGGCCGGTTCGGCATCGGTGGGCAGAGGGTTCGGCCGCGCCACTTTCGGGATCGTAGAAGCGGTGACATTTGACCGGATGGATGGCGGGGTCTAAGATAAGCCCAACTTCTCAGGAAAGGCCCAATCGAGAGAGCGGAGTCAGGGAAAGCCGGTGGGAATCCGGCGCTGTGCCGCAGCGGTAAGTCCGTCGATCCGGACGAGCCCGAACACCTGCTCCTTTCGCAGCCGTCGTCCTTCGAGCTAGAGGGCAAGGCGTTTACGACCCAGTGGTTGCCCTCCCGTCGGACAAGGATGTCGCCATCGGGCATTTTTGTTTCCTGGGGACAGAGAGGGAGGACCCATGGTAGGCAGCCTGGCACTCGAACAACCGCGAATTGGCGTCCTGATCCCCCTTATTCCGATGGTCCTCGGGCTGATTTACCTGGTCGCAATCGACCAGGGCTGGCTCCTCAGCCTGGTCCAGGGCAGCACTGCATTCGACATGAACATGGTCCACGAGTTCGTGCACGATGCGCGGCACGCGGCGGGCTTCCCCTGTCATTAGACTCCTCCATGCGTGCGCCGAATCTACTGGTGACCATCCTGGTGGCCGGTCTGCTGGCTGGGCTGGCTGCCTCGGTGTTTCACACTATCTTTACCGAGCCTGTTATCGATCAGGCCATCACCCTCGAGGAGATGCGCCACGGCGCGGGGGCTCAAGCTGAAGAGCCTCCCGTTGTACCCCGCGACGTGCAAAAGATCGGTCTGTTCGTCGGGTGGCTGGCGCTCGGATGGGCGTTCGCTGGCCTGGTGGGAGGAAGCTACGGGGTGGCGCGGCGCCAGGGCTGGGTCGGACCCGGCTGGATGGCGCCAGTGGCCATCGCCGTGGGTGGATACCTCGTCTTCGCCCTTTTGCCCGGCCTGAAGTACCCGGCCAATCCGCCGGGCGTGGGCAGCTCGACCACGATCACGATCCGCCAGGAGATGTTCGTCGCCGTTTGGTTGGTAGGGCTGGTAGGCGCGCTTGCAGCGGCGATCGCAGCGAGGACCGTGCGCGCTTCCCTGCCGATTAAGGCCGCCGTGGCACTCGGCGTGTTCACGGCCTGGGCGGCAGTCGTCATGGTTGCGCTGCCGACCAACCCAGACCCCATTACGATGCCGTTGGATCTGGTGGGCCAATTCCGAGTCTATTCGCTAATCGGCCTCACCCTGTTCTGGGCGGTGCTGGGCCTTTGTTTCGCATGGGTGGCAACGCGAACCGCCAACATCGTCCCCATGCAAGGTGCCCGCTAGCCCAAAGCGGCGCTGACCTCCCCCCGCGCCAGGCGGCCGCGGCCTTGCTGGATGACTGCTCGGAGCCCATCTCCAGGTGGTCGCGTTCCCCAACACACTCCAGTCTCGCAGGCGCTTTGGCAGAACTATAGTCGGCTATGTATATGCATTAGCTACAACTAATATTAAGAATTCACCTCTGCTATGAAAGGCTAACCTACCAATGCGAAGGAGGGGAGAGACGTGTCCCTCCCCTCCTTCTGGGCAAGCCCGGATGGGGTGGTGAGCTCTTATTTGACGTCGATGAAGGCGTACATTCCACTTAAGAAGTGCGGCCGAACCTGACAGATGATGAGGTAACGGCCAGGCGCGGTGAACGTGCCGGCAGGAACGGTGAATTGCGTTCCGTCAGTCAGGCAGCCGTTTGCCTCGAAAAGGCGGCCATTGGGGTCGTCCACCCGAGTGCCGCTGGGGCAGCCCGGGGCCGGGAATGACGTTGAGTTGACGTCTTCGTCGTCCATTCCGACCTGGTACACGGCTGGCCAATGGATGCCATTGACTGTGTAGCTGACGCTCTCGCCCTGGTTGATCGCGATTTGACGCGGCACGATGTTGTCTTTGGCGTTGAATGATTGATCGTGGCCGGAGGCAGGCGAGAAGGACGACCCTGCAAAGCTCATGCCGAAACAGGCATTACTCGGCGAGCAGGGCACGGCGGCCTGGGCCACAGAAAAGCCGATCGCAGCCATCGCCAGACCGAGCGGGCCAGCGACTGCGAAAAGACCCACGCGCGACTTCCGCGAAATGGAACCAGGTCTCCTTAACCAACTCATGAACATCTCCTTTCAACTGTTCGCTGCGTTCGTCCCCAAATCAGGCCGCCCATCGTTGCGGGCGACCACGCGGCTCAGTGAGCCCGGTTGACACCTGCCGTTCGTCCGTAATGCCGGAAAGCCAGCGGGTGGCCCGGTTGGACGCCAGGCGCGGCCGCAATACACCATCCAGGCCCCACACGAGTCCGGCGGCCGTGATCCCAAGCACGAGGCAAACCAGGAGGAAGATCCGGTCTGTACCACCGTCGTAGTCAGGCAGCCCTTTGGCGAGCATGTAGTTCAGGACTTGCCAGGCACCAGCTGCTGCTCCCAGCCTGGTCAGCAGACCCAGGGCGAGTAGAATGCCAGCCACCGATTCCCCAAGGACCACAAGTCGAGCAAATAGGTCCGAATTCGGAAGGACCACGTTGGCCAGAAATGTATCGTAGGGCGGTGTGGCGGCTTCTAGCTTCGGAGTGTTGAACTTGGTCAGCTGATCTCCGCTGACCAACCATCCGGCGGCTATCTTCCGAGCGGCGGCTGCGACAAAATAGGCGCCGAAACCGATACGGATGAGGGCCATCCCTCGAATACAGCTGATCGGCATTTGCCGTCCTCCTTGATAGGAAGACGACTGAGCCTTACCTTTGGATCAGTGGTGGGGGCCGACCCTGTTACCGCACGACCACTGGGGACAGGGCATTCTCCAGGAAGATCCGCGGCCGCTCGGCTCCACTCACGCTCGTGATCCAGACGTTTTCGCTAATGTTGCCGTCCTCGTCGGGAGTCTCGCGGATGACGCCATAGAGGATGTGGTCATCGTCGAGCCACTCGACCTGGTCATCGACGCTGCGGTCTTCGTCCAGGAGCGAATCCTGAAGGGTGGCAAGGTCGAGCACCGCCAGCCGCCATAGGCTGGTTCTGCCGACTCGCTTCTTGAAGGCGATCCGTTTGCCGTCGGGTGAGAGTGATGGGCATTCCACGTTGGTCTTCAATACCTGCATCGTTCGCTTAGCGAGGTCCCCTTCCACTAGATAGGTGGTCAGCGTGGCGCTGCCCGTCCCCAGCGTGGCATAGAAGCGATTGCCGTCAGCGGCAAAGGTGGTGCCCCAGAAGTTGAAGTCCGGCGACTGGAACACGGCACCGTCCTTGTAAACGGTGAATTCTTCCAGAGTACCCAGGTC
>DASXTD010000031.1:0-4412 GCA_036505655.1 Chloroflexota bacterium | reverse complement strand
GACTGCTCCTTGAGCTGGGCTTCGTCGCGCTGGCCCTGCCGAAGCTGGAGGCGGGCCTGGTGGCGGTTGGCCGGGCCCGGATGGTCCGGGAAGAAAAATTCAGAGATGACGAAGTAGCCGTACCCGTTGTGCGTAATGAGGGCGGGGATACCGCTCTCGAATTCCAGATACGCTGAGTAATAGCCAGGGCATTGGCGCTCGGGCATCCACTCGCCGGCCCTGGCGCGCACGCTCCGGACCATCCCGCCGCCCAGCAGCCGGGCCGTATCTACCTGGTGTGGACCCTGCCGGTACACGACTCCGCCCCCCAAGGACGGATCGACCTCCTGGGGCATGCGAGCTCGCAGCATCCAGTCGGTGAACGACCAGATATTGATCGCAGCCAGATGGCCGAGCTCCCCGCTGGCGATCATGCGGGCGATCTGCTGAACGTCCGGGTTGAAGCTCTGGGTGTGGCCACACAGCATCTGCACGTCGTTGCGTTCGACGGCCTCCACCATTTTCTCAGCCTCGTCCATGTTCAGGGCCATGGGCTTCTCGATGACGATGTGCTTGCCGTGCTCGGCGGCCAGAATGGCGTGCGGGCAGTGGTACTGATTCGGGGTGGAGATCCAGATCGCGTCAACGTTCGGGTCGCGGCACAGCTCCTCGATGTCCTCATAGGCGGGGGCGCCGTACTGAGTCTGGAAGGCGTCACGGGCTTGCTGGCGCAGGTCGGCAGCGGCCACGAGCTGGACGCCCGGCGTGCCCACCATGGCCGGCAGAATCTGATTGCTGGCCACGCCCAGACCGGCGATCGCTACGTTCAGTGTCTTCTGGCTGGTCTGGCTCTGAGCCATCGTCGCCTCCCCGTCAGTGCTGAGTGCTCAGTCCTGAGTTCTCAAATGTCTTTCGCGCTCGCTCAGCACTCGCTTCTTAGCACTCACCGGACGTCCCACTCGTGGGCGTTCCAGGTCTGGTTCGCGCTGCCGCCACCGCCGCCACCGCCACTTACGTTGATGAGGCGATTGCTAATGAGCGTGGGGGACGAATTGTAGATGATGCCCATGATGTTCAAGTTCTGGGAGATGTGGCGCACGATCTGGCTCAGCACCTGCAGCCGCTCCTGCATGGGAATGGTCACCAGGTACTTATCTACGAGCGAATCCAGCTCCGGGCTCTGATAGCGCGAGCGATTGCCGGTCACCCGGAACTGGTTCTCGGGACCCGCCGTGTTGCGGCTATGGAGGCTTGCGATGCCGCGCAGATCATTCGGGTTCCGCACCAGCTCGAAGGACGGGAAGGTAGCGCGATATTCGAGGTCATCGGCGAGCTGGCGAGGAACGATGTTGGTGGTGCTCTCGATCCCCACCGCCTTCCAGTCATCAATGATGCTGTAGATCATCTTCTCCCGGAGATCGTCGCCGGCGGTAGTGCGCGCCTCGACTGTGAGCTTCTGGCCGCTGGAATCGCGCAGTATCCCGTCCGCCCCGCGGGTGTAGCCCAGCCCCTCCAGCATCTGGGCGGCCTGGCGCGGATCGTATGGGTAATGTGTGACCTCGCGAGCCTCGATGTCCTTGTACAAAGGCTGGTTGGGGTAGAGCCAGCTATCAGCCACGGCGCTTTGACCGGGCAGGAGCACGTCAGCCAATTGCTGGCGATTTATGGCTTCGACCGCCGCCCGCCGGAACTGCAGGTTGGCAATGATCGCGGGAGTGGGGTTGATGAATTGCGGGTACTGGGCGAGCCAGTTGTCGTAGGACACTGCCATGCGACCTTCAGTCCAGGTGTCTCGGACCTGAACTGCCTGCGGACCGGATAGGCTCCGGCCAATGATGACCTCGACGGACCCAGCCAGCACGTTCGCCATGAGCGTGTTGGCGTCAGAAATGAATCGAACCTCAATCTCGTCCAGCTGGGGTCGCCCGAGGACGTACTTATCGTTAGCGGCAACTGTGAGATGGCTGCTGCGCTCCCAGTCTTTGAGCTTGAACGGACCGGTGCCCACGAAATCGGTGCTCCAGTAGGAGTTGCCAATGAAATCAGTTTCGGCGACCTTTTCGCGGTAAGCCTGTTCCAGTGAGTGCTTGGCTATCGGAAGCGCCAGGCTGGAGCTAAACAACGTATCCGCATCGATATAGGGCTGTTTCCAACGAACCGTGATGGTGGCTGGGTCCGGGGCGGCGGCATCGGCCAGGAACGCATAGCCATTCTCGCGAAAGATCGCGAGATCGGCGTCGCGCGCGACTTCGAGTGTGAACAGCAGGTCGTCAGACGTGAAAGGCACCCCGTCGTGCCATTGCACGCCCGGCTTGATCTTCCATGTCGTTTCCATGGTGCCGTCGGAGAACACTTTCCACAGACCGTTTTCCGCGGTGGGGACAGCTTCTGCGATCACTGCGCGTCGCCCGCCGTCGGCACCGAGCACCGTCAGGCCGGAATCAACGAGGAACTCCAGCGCATCGACTCCGCGCACCCGCGAGGCAGGATTCAGCTTCTGAAAGACGGTGTGAGGATCGTCCTGGATGGCGGCGACGACGCGTTTGGGGCCGCTGCGACCCTCTTGAGGGGCCGAGCCGCCGATAGACGGCATGGCCTGAGAACAGCCAGCGAGCACAACGCAGGCAAGCAGCACCAGAAACGGTAGTCGGCTCATTCCGCGTGACATTTAGAGCGCCTCCAGCAGGTCAGTCCAGCCGGGATTGGTTGATGATACGGCAGCCGCAAGAGGGTCGGAGAGCGCCAACTGGCTCATATAATCCAACCTGGTGTCATGCCGAGCCGCAGCGAGGAGTCCGTTGCCCGATACGGATTCCTCCTCGCTTCGCTCGTCGGAATGGCACAAGTCGGTGACTCCAGGAGTAGGCGGTGCCAACGCCGCATCAGAGCACCCTCGAGGTGTTCGCGAACCCGCATCCGGACCGCGATTACGAGATCGAGCACGTCTGCCCGGAGTTCACGTCCGTTTGTCCCATCACCGGGCAACCGGATTTCGCCACCATTCGCATCGTGTACGTGCCGGACCAAACCTGCGTCGAGCTGAAATCGCTCAAGCTCTACCTGTGGGCATTTCGGAATGAGGGCCACTTTTACGAGGACGTCACAAACCTGATCCTGGATGACCTGGTCGCGGTCATGGCGCCGGTGCGTATCGACGTGGTCGGCGAGTTCAACGTCCGGGGCGGCATCCACTCAGTGATTCGCACCTCGTACCACAAGCCGTTGTAGCGCTCTTATAGTCCCTCCCCCCTCGCGGGGGAGGGTTAGGGTGGGGGGGAAACCGCCGAAGTGGATCGCTTCACCTGGGGCGTGGTGGCCGGCATCATCGCGATTTGTCTCATCGCGCTCGGAAATGCCGTCTTCTTGCGTGCCGGAGAGAAGGCGCCGGACCTAACGACCCCGGAGGGGGTTGCCCTGGCCTACGCCATCGCGATCCAGAACCAGGACCCGGATCGAGCCTGGGACTTGCTGGCCTCGCCGGATGCCGCCGGCTTTTCCAGCCCATTCGGTGCGCCACCTGCCTTACCCCCACCGGTTACCGCTGCGCCGCCACCTCAACCAACGCCTGGGGCTACCGGGACGGCCGCAGCGACGCCCACGATCCTTCCTACGCCCGCCCGTCCCGGCATTACGCAGGAGCAGTTCCGCCAATCCGTCTACAACAATCCCAAGCGGCCGCCGGGCAGGCGACTGCGCGTCACCGGCGTTGCAGCGATCGTCCCGGATCGGGCCCGAGTTGATATGGAAGTGATCATGACGACGGACGGCGCCCGGTTCCCCTGGTTTGGGTTCGGAGGACCTGGCTCGGGGTATACGGTGACTTTTGAGCTCCAGCGGCGGGGCAGCACGTGGCTGATCACCTCCGCCCCGCCAGTCTTCAACTTCCTGTAGCCCATGGGCGCGGTTCGACGGGTCTACTTCTATCTCGTCTCGGGGGTGAGCCTGGGGGTGCTCCTGGTTGGCCTGGCCAGCCTGGGGAGCGTGGTGCTCGAGATGCTCCTGGGTGGAGGCGGTGCCCCGGAAGGCCAGCGCTTGGCCATCGCCAGCTCGGTCGCGGAGGTGTTGGTCGCGGTTCCCATCTGGGTGCTGCACTGGCAATGGGCGCAGCGGGCCGCGCGGCGTGACCCCACTGAACAAGGCTCAGCCTTGCGCCGCCTGTACCTCTACGGGGTGGCGGCGGTCCTGTCTCTGACCGCGATAGCCCAGCTCAATCCGGCCCTGGCCGAGCTGCTCGGCCTCCTCGAACGGTCGGACGCGCCATTCCGCTTGTTGGAGTTCGGTCGGGCGCTGTGGCAGAGCGCCCTCCCGGCCGTCTTTTGGGCCTATCACTTCCGACTTGTCAGCCTTGACCGTGCTGCGATCGGCGAGGCCGAGGCGTCAGCGACATTGCGCCGCTGGTACGCATATGGCTTGCAGGTGGTGGCTTTCCTCAA
>DASXTD010000030.1:0-2320 GCA_036505655.1 Chloroflexota bacterium | reverse complement strand
AGGCGGCGGCCCAGCAGATTCGCGAAACCCTCGCCAACTATGCGAACAACCGCGACCTCATCACCATCGGGGCGTACGTTCAGGGCACTGATGTTCGCATCGATCGCGCCATCGCGATGATGCCGAAGATTCGAGCCTTTTTGCGGCAGTCACCCAACGACCAGGCACATTTCGATGACACGGTGAGCCAGCTCAGCCGGCTCTCCATGGAAGCGGAGACGGAACTGATTCGCGCTGAAAGGACGGCGGCATGACCCACAAGTTCACCCTGCAGCGCGTGCTGGACCTGAAGGAACAGGTAGAGGACCTGCTCCAGATCCAGATGGCTGGTATCGAGGGCGAGCGACAAGAGCTCCAGCAGCGCATCCAGACCTTGCGTGCTCAATGGGCTCAGACCTCTCAGTCCGGGTCGGAGGCAGGCGAGGAGATCCTCGATCCGGCCGAGAAAGAGGATTGGGCTGAATACCTGGCCGCGCTGGATCGCCGAATTCGCAGCCACGGCGAGACCCTCCACGAAGTGGACGAGCGTCTGGATGCCAAACGCGGGGAGCTGGAAGCGAATTACCGGGAGCGTGAGCTGCTCCAGAAGCTGAAGGAGAAGCGCACCACCGCGGAAGAGAAGGAGGAGCGGCGACGCGACTTGCGGGCCCTCGATGACACGAACACCAGTCAGTATCTGCGGCGCGTCGGCAACGGCCATGCGTACGAGGCCACGAGCGGAAATGGCCACAACGGCAATGGCAATGGTCATATCGGGAATGGCCACAATGGAAATGGAAGCCGTTAATGCCCGCCACACCCGTGAGCTTCATTCAAGCCCTTCTGGACCGCGGACGTTCCGTCCAGCCGACTGTGGTCGGGAGGGCGGCAACGCTCCCACCGAGCATTTCGCACGCTGTGCCGCGCACTGCTCAGTCTCCACTGGGCGGCGGGCCGAGCGCGTACGATGGTCTGATCCAGGCCGCCGCGGCCAAGCATCATTTGGATCCGAATCTCTTGAAAGCGGTGGCGAAGACTGAGTCGAACTTCAATCCCACCGCGGTCTCACCGGCTGGCGCCAAAGGCATGATGCAGATCATGGATTTCAACCTCCCGTCACTGGGAGTGTCGAATCCATTCGATCCCGCCCAGAGCATCGAGGGTGGCGCACAGATGCTGCGCCGACTGCTCGACAAGTACGGCGGGGACATGCGGCGCGCGGTGGCGGCCTACAACGCCGGATCGGGGGCGGTTGATAAGTACGGAGGCGTCCCCGCTTTCAAGGAAACCCAAACCTATGTCACTCGCGTTCTCGACACCCTTCATAGCTATGCCCAGCCGGGAGCCACGAAGCCCCTCGCACCCTCACCCGGCGCAACCCCGGTAGTACGGCGGGAGGTCCGCGTCAATGGCTAATGGACTCACGAATGATCCGGTCTCACGCGCGCTGAACTTCGCTCTCACTGGTCTCACCCGCCGCCAGCAGGTCGGAGCCCAGAACGTGGCGAACGTCGATACACCGGGGTTCAAGTCCTCCAGCGTTCCCTTCGAGGCCCAGCTGAAGTCCGCCCTCAGCGGCGACCACTTCGGCCTCATGGTCACCAATCCTGCGCACATGAACCCAGACGCCGTCGATCTCTCGAACGTACGGACGGTAACCGACCGGCAGACCACCAACCGCAACGATGACAGCAACGTGGACATTGAACGCGAGATGTATCAACTCGCCGATACCACCATCCGATTCGACACGATGGCGCGGGTCGTCACCGGTCGGTTGGGCTGGCTTCGGACCGTGATCGAAGGGAAATGATGATGGATGCCACCTCAATACCACCCCCCGGAGTAGGCGGAACGCCATTTCTCGCTCCTTCGGCCCCCCAGGAGGGCAATGGCGAGCCGGGCGACGCCTTCTCGGACGCGCTCGCTGCGCTGGCCGGCGTCCCGACCGCCGTGGTGCAGGCAGCAGGGCCACGCTCCGGGTCCAAAACAGGGGGCCCAATCCCGGCTGGCCCTAAGACGAAGCCCGAAACTGCACCCGACCCAGGAGCTCCCTCGGTGGTCCCCTGGGTACCGCCGGCACTGATTCAGCCGGTCCCGCTCGAGGCCGCGCCGATCCCGGATGGGCAGGAGCAGACCGCTCCTCCGTCCGTCGCGGCGCTACTGGCGCTCCTTGCTCAGCACCATCCAGAAGCTACAGCCGCCGGAGGGCCTAACGAGGCCGGTGCCAACGGGGCGGGAGCTCCGGCGAAGGGGTCTGGCTCGGCGCCTGCTGCGACGGTCCCCAACGGCGATCCCGCGGGGTTCACCCCGCTGGATTGGCCCAACCTGGCACAGCTGC
>DASXTD010000029.1:0-3906 GCA_036505655.1 Chloroflexota bacterium | reverse complement strand
GAGCCTGGGAGGTGGCCATGGAAATCAAATTTGGCTTGTTTAGCGCGGATTCGCACGCCGCGTTCGATCGCGACGACTTCATCTCGCGGATGTCGGCCAGCAAGTGGGGCGACAAGATCCCGCAAATCGTCTCCGTAGAGCGCGAAGGCAAGCCGGTCGACGGCTGGAGCATCTATGGTGGGCGCCCTGGAGTTACGCGGGGCTTCAGCTTCGGCGTGTGCAACTGCCCGGCCCTGATGGGGGACCCTTTCCCCACCTACCCGATGCGATGGGAAGAAGTGCCTCGCATGGCCTACGACCCTACCGAGCGGCTCAAGGCCCTGGACATTGACGGTGTGGACGGGGAGGTGCTCTTCCCGAACCCTCCAGGAGGAAGCTACGACAGCTACGGGGACCCGGACTTCGAGCTGGATGCGATCCGTGCCTATAACGCCATTCTGTCCGATTGGACGCGGGTGAGCGACCGTTACCTCCCTGTTGCCTGCGTTCCCTGGCTGCGGGAGCCCAACGAGATCGCACGGGAGATCGAGCGCGCGGTTGAGGGCGGGCATCGAGGCGTAAATCTGCCTGGCAAGACGCCCCGCGGCCAGGCGCACTTGACTGATCCTCGCTGGGACCCCATTTGGGACGTGTGTGAGAAGCTGGGCGTGCCAGTCCACTTCCACGGGTCGGCCAACCTCACCGCGGGCGCCTCGATGAAGACCTGGGATGGCTACACCACGCGCCAGGCCCACTCCGCCTCGACCAGCACCTCCTCTGTTACTCCCGCCCAGATCATTCCCCAGCTGATCTTCTCAGGCGTGACCGAGCGCTTCCCGAACCTGAAGGTCGTGTTCGCGGAGGCTGGCATCGGCGGGCTCAACTACGTGCTCGCTGCTTGCGACCACGAGTGGGAGAACCGGCGGCTATGGACGGAGGGCATGACGACGCGCCCGAGCGATACGGTTCGGCGTCAGATGTTCGTAAATTTCTGGTTCGAAGCTGAGGGTATCAAGCTGCGTAATGACATCGGCATCGACAACCTCATGTGGGAGTCGGACTTTCCTCACGTCGCGTCGTACTACCCGCGTTCGTGGAAGGCGGTCGAACATGTGCTGGATGGCGTATCGGAGGACGACCGCAAGAAGCTCCTTTATGACAATGCCATCCGCGTCTACGGGATCAAGCTGACGTCTGCCCCCGCGGCTCGGCAGCGGTAGATGGCCGCAACCGCGATCAAGCAGGCCCTGATCAGCGTCGACGACCACGTTCAGGAACCGCCGGATCTCTGGACCGCGTGTTTATCGAAGAGCAAGTGGGGCGACCGCGTCCCGCACCTGGAACGAACCAGCGACGGCAACCAGCAGTGGATAGTAGACGGCCAAGTGCTGCTCGATGGCCACGCGGCGCGAGCCGCTGGGTTGTTGGGCGACCGCAATCAGGAACCCCGCACTTGGGATGAGGTGCCTGCTGCTGCCTACGTGCCGGCCGAGCGGCTGCGCGCGATGGACGCAGCCGGCGTGGATTACTCGGTGCTGTATCCGACGGTGGCTGGGCTGGCCGGGGAGACGTTCGGCCGACTCACCAACCCGGAGCTCGAGATCGCCTGCGTCCAGGCATACAACGATTGGCTCATCGAGGAATGGGCGGCCGCGAGTCCGCGATTCATTCCTCAGTGCATCGTGCCGTTGGGCCCGGCCGCAGCAACTGTGGCGGAGATCCGCCGGGCCGTCGCGAAGGGCCATCGAGGCGTGGTCTTTCCCGCGGTGCCGATGGACCTGCGCGAGGTTCCGCACGTAGCGGAGCCGGACTACGACCCGGTGTGGGCCGTGTGTGAGGAGTTGGACGTTCCACTCTGTCTGCATGCGGGTGCCGCGCCGACGTTGCAGTACCCGGGGTATGAGGGACTATCGGCGAACCGTGCTCAGGCGCTCGACGCGGTGACCAAGCCAGTCTCGAGCGTGTTTGTGCTGAGCATGTTCCTGTTTTCCCGCATCCTGATTCGGCATCCGAAGCTGCGCGTCGTCTTCGCCGAGAGCGCGCTTAGCTGGGGGATGCTATACCTGGAGTGGGCTGATCACCAGGCCGACCACGACGGGTTGGTCCGGGAAGGTTTTGACCTAACGCCTTCGCAGATTTTTCGGCGTCAGTGCTACTTCGATGCCTGGTACGACGCCGTGGCGCCGTTCGCTCCATATCTGGGCATCGATCGCATTTTGTGGTCCACCAATCTGCCGTTGGCTACTTCCACGTGGCCGCGTACCCAGGAAACGATCGATCGCTGCTTCGAGGGAGTTACGCCGGAAGATCGAGCCCAGGTGCTGTGGGACAACGCCGCGAGCCTGTATCGGATATGACTCGCGTCTTCCGTAGGGGTCGGGCATGCCCGGACCCGCTAATCGGCCATCTGCTCGGGCGAGGCATGCCTCGCCCTTACAAACAGATACGGGACATGAGGAGAAGACGAAATGGCTAACACGAAGCTGCGCTTTCGGTTCCGCGAGCCTACGGTCGATACGAACCAACCCCTGAGCGATGGGACCGTCAAGATCGAGGGCTACGACCTTGAAGTTCTGACCGATCCTCGCGCCGATTGCGACGTGTGGGACGCAGGCTTCGGCGAGCTCGTGCAGGCCTACGCCAAGGACGCGCCCTACGTGTCCATTCCCGCCTTTCCCAATCGCAAGTTTCGCCTTTCCTACATCTTCATCAACACGTCGGCCGGCATCAAAGAGCCCAAGGACCTCGAGGGTAAGCGGGTCGGAATCATGGGTTGGGGCAATACGGCCGGGGTGTGGGCCCGCGGCGCGCTCCAGAATTATTACGAGGTCGACCTCCACAAGATCCGCTGGCTCACGACACTGCCAGGGCCGAGCGATCCGGCCGGGATTCACATCGACGATCTACCCAAAGGGAGCAACCTGGACGCGCTACTGGTCTCGGGCGAGCTGGACGCGGTGATCCAGCCGGATGTACTCGATTCGGTTGCCCGTCGCGATCCGCGAACGCGGCGTCTGTTCACGGACTGGAAGACTGAAGAACAGACCTACTACAAGCAGACTGGCGTCTTTCCGATCAGCCACTCGGTGACCTTCCGGCAGGAGTACGTCGCGCAGCATCCCGACGCCCCGGTAGCATTGCTGAAGGCGTATCGCCAGGCACGCGATGTGGCGTTCGACATGGTGGAGGGCGGCAATCCGCACACGCTGGTCATTTCCTGGGCCAGCGCCGCGATGGCCGAACAGCGTGCCTTGATGGGCGAGAATTACTGGCCCTACAACGTGGCGGACAATGCTCGGGTCCTAGAGGCGCTTACCCAGTTTGCCCTCCAGCAGGGCCTCACCCAGGGGAAGAAGCTCAATTACGAGACGTTCTTCCACCCTGAGGCCGCCGCCCTCCCCGGCTTCTAGGGCGAGGTCTATGCCAGACCTTGAGGTGTCCCTCGCAGTTGCGCCATCGGCCCTGACTGAGCCGCTCCTCAACGGCGAAGTCGTGCCTGAGGGCATAACCCTGCGTCTCCGCAAGACCAGTGTGGAAGAGAATTCCAGCCGCTTCCCACAGGTGGACTGCGACGTGACCGAAGTGGAAATCTCCACGCTGGTCAAAGCGATCGAAGATGAGGCTCCGTTTCGAGCGCTGCCCCTGTTCACCTCCGGTCGTCACTTCGTTCACTCAGGGATATGGTTCCGCTTCCGCAGAGAAGTTAGCCTCCAGAGCCTGCGAGGCAAGATCGCGATTGCTACACGTTACTGGTCCCCTAGCGTCATCTGGCAGCGAAAGATCCTCGGCATGACCTATGGTGTTCAAGCAGAGGATATCAGCTGGGTCACGTTGCAGCCGGAATTGGTGGATGCATCGCTGCCGCATCAGATCCTGAGCCGCCTCGAAACTTTGGGCCGTAGCGCTGAGGAGCTCGCAAGCACCGGG
>DASXTD010000028.1:0-2211 GCA_036505655.1 Chloroflexota bacterium | reverse complement strand
TTGGGAGAGCAGCCCCTCGAGGGGCTCGCCCTGCCTGACCACGTAAGTGGGAACCCCCCCCGCGGTCAGGGCAGCCACCACCTCGTCTGGCGAGCGGCTGCCTCCAAAGGAGGTTGGGTCGATCAACGCTACCACCTGCCTGACGCCCCGATGTGTAAGCTCGCGACAGGCGAGCGTCCAGGCACGATCCACGGACGGAGTCACGATGCAAACTGTGGTCATCTGGCTGAACCGCACGCTCTCCGCGGCCAGTGTTTCGGCCAGCGGTTCTGAGCGGTTTGCGCGAGCGAGCGCCAGAACTTCGAGCACTCGATCGACCTGGCGGGCGCCTCGATCCGGCGGCACGAGCTGTCCCTGGCTGAGCACGCCGACCGAACGGTTTTCCAATAGAAACAGCCGCGCCAGCGAGGCGGCGACCGTGGCGCCGTATTCTTCCGTGGACTCTGGCCCTGACCCCAGGTGGACCCGTCGCTCCATGTCGAGCACTACCCACACATCGGCAAACGGATCTAGCTCGAACTCCTTGACCATGACACGACCCATGCGGGCTGTGCTCGGCCAATGAATCCGGTGGTAGGGGTCAGAGGGCTGATATTCACGAACGCCCGCGGCGGCCGCGGTGACGAAAGGTACCGCCCCGCCCTGGCGCGTACCGCCTGGCAGCTGCCCCGGCAGCTTTGATTGACCGATGAAATCAACGGTTCGCGGGTATACGACGACGGTGGTGGCCGACGGGAATCGCACAGTGCGTTCGAACAATCCGAATGGATCGCCGGTGGTACAGGTGATATCGCCGATGGTGAACTTACCGCGCATGGTGCACTGGCTGCGGAAATGCCACGTCCGGCGGGCCTGGGGCCCCAGGAAGACCCCGTGGGCCAGGCTGTGGCCGGCCAGGTCAGACTCGCAACGTACGTCCACCCAGGGCTTGGGCAAATACGAGGTGTTGTCGACCGCTACCCATTCCTCAAAGAAACTGCCCACCTGGGCGCGTTGGGTGCGGCTCTTCCGCTCCACAGTGAGCGTTCTGGCTCCGATCCAGGCCCACAGCCACGCCAGGACAATCAAAATCAATAGGACGTAGGAGATCCGATACATCACTCCCCAGCCGCCGGTGAGCGCGATCCCCAGCGTGATGAGCCAGAGCGCGAGGAGCTTGAGGACTCTCATTTGAAAGGCACCGCTCCCGACCCCCTCCCCTGCGAGGTGAGGGGGAGGAGATAAGGTTTGGGGGGCTTCGCCCCCCAAGGGCCCCCCAACGTCACGCTGTGCACTGCGTGGTCGGCGGAACTTAGGCTGGGACGCGGGTGCCGGGTACGACCACCGACTGCATCACATCTTCGATCACAGTCGATGGTTCCACGCCCCGGACGCGGGCGGACGGATTGACGATCAGCCGATGGGCGAAGACCGGTTCCAGGACGCGCTTTACGTCGTCGGGAATGACGTAGTCGCGACCCTGCAACAGGGCAGTGGTTTGAGCCGTTCGGAACAAACCCAGCGAAGCTCTTGGGCTCGCTCCGAGATAGACATCCGGATGAGCACGCGTCGCGGCGGCGAGATCGACGATGTAGCGCTTCACAGGGGCTTCAACGCGCACCGCGCGGATCTCCCGGTTCACGGATACGAGGTCATCGGCGTCCACCACTTGGTCGAGCATCTCAATCGGGTGGGCGAGCTGCTGCGAATCCATAATCGCGATCTCGTCATCTCGGGACGGATAACCGAGCCGAATCCGCATCAAGAATCGGTCCAACTGAGCTTCTGGCAGGGGAAAGGTCCCTTCATATTCGATCGGGTTCTGGGTGGCGAGCACCATGAACGGGGTAGGAAGGGCACGGGTGATGCCATCCACAGTCAGCTGGCGTTCTTCCATTGCTTCCAGCAACGCGGACTGGGTTTTTGGAGTGGCCCGGTTGATCTCATCCGCGAGCAACACCTGGGTCATGATCGGGCCAGCCCGGAACTCGAATTCGCTTGTCTTCTGGTTGTAGATGGATACCCCGGTAACATCGCTGGGGAGCAGATCGGGGGTGAACTGGATGCGTCGGAAGGTACAACCTACCGACTTGGCGAGCGTTTTTGCGAGCATCGTCTTACCAACGCCGGGAACGTCCTCGATCAGGAGGTGACCACCACTGGCCAGGGCGGTGACGGCCAACTCGACCTCCCGCGGCTTGCCAATCAAGACACGCTGCACGTTCTCGAGCA
>DASXTD010000027.1:0-4346 GCA_036505655.1 Chloroflexota bacterium | reverse complement strand
GCCGCCTCCTGCCAGTCCTTCTCCCAGATTGGCTCCAGCTCTTCGTACGTATCAATGCTCAGTGCCATTTCGATGCTATCGCACCATCCCCCATTCACATAGGCGATGTTCCGTCGCACACTCTCCGTGTGAAAGCCGCATTTGCGATAAGAGGCGATGGCGCGCGTATTGAAATCGTACACGCTTAGTTGAACCTTCTCGACGCCCAGGTCACGGAAGAAATAGCGCACCACCAACCGCATCGCGTCAGATCCGTAGCCTCGCCCACGATATTCTTCAGGGCCAATACCGATGAACAGGCGGCACGTCCCCAGGTCGCGATACATGCGGTCAAACCCGAGCATGCCGATCGCGCTGCCACCCAGATTGCAGATGATGAAGAGCCCAGTGGTCTGATCGGTGCGGTACTGCCGAAACCGCCGCTGCACTTCGTCCATGGACATCCGCTTGCCGGGATCCGCGTTGAGGTAGAGCCCCATATCGGGGTCGTTTTCCCATTCCCAAACCTGCTGCAGATCGTCGGCGAGCACCTCGCGCAACGAAACTAGCTTTCCCGTCACTGTTGGCAACATCTCTAAGTCCGCGTCCCAAGTTCAAACTATCAGGCTGATGCCTTGTCGGCCGTTACCCGTCCCCGGCTCGGATGTTGCATCCCGAGGCCACTTCAGCTCAGCCTTCCCCGTAGCGTTCCTGAACGCCCATCCGCGTTCCGCCCTCACCGGGGCCTATAGTATAGGTCGTGAGGAAACGCAGAGACATTGGCTTCCTTGGCGGTCAGCAGGCTGCGCGTCTCCTGCTCGGCCTGCTGGCGATTATCGTGATCGCCACCATGGTGCTTCCCCTCATCACCACCGGGGGGCGCTAGTTGGTCGGACCACGACGTAATCGGCCCATGCGGCAGCGGGGAGTGCGTTGCAGCCCGTGGCGCTTCCACCGTCTGGTAGTGCAAGCCTGCGCCCAGCTGCCCTTAGTCGTTCAGCAACATCTCCAAAATGTTGCGATTACGGTAGAGGACGAGCCGCTGGACGACATGTCGGGCGACGGTAGCCCACTAGGACTCTACCAGGGCACACCCCTGGGAGAGCGCGGCACGGCCTACTCGCTCGTCTTGCCCGATAAGGTAACCATTTATCGACGCGCCTTGCTGCGCGCCTGCCATACGCGGCGCCAGCTCAAAGCTGAAATCGAGCTGACCCTGCTCCACGAGATCGGCCACCATTTCGGAATGGAAGACAACGAACTTCCCTTCTAGCGCAGGCCCACCGCCTTGAGAATTGACATCCTCACGATCTTCCCGAATATGTTCAACGGGCCCTGGGCCGAGAGCATCTTGCGCCGCGCCCTGGATCGAGGCCTGGTCGAAATCAACGTGCACGACCTCCGCCAGTGGACGCACGACCGCCACCACACCGTCGACGACACACCTTATGGCGGCGGCCCGGGCATGATCTTCAAGCCAGATCCCATCTTCGAGGCGGTCGACCAGATCGCCGCGCCCGGAAGCGAGATTGTGCTGCTGACTCCGAACGGTCAACTGCTCCAGCAGTCGCTGGTTCGCGAGCTGGCAGCAATCGATCAGATCGTCCTCATCTGTGGCCACTACGAAGGAATCGACGATCGTGTCGGCGACCACCTGGCCACACGGCTGATCTCCATCGGCGATTACGTGTTGAGTGGTGGCGAGATTCCGGCCATGGTGCTGACAGACGCCATCGTTCGGCTGCTGCCCGGCGTCCTCGGATGCGCCGATTCTTCCCGCGAAGAAGCGCATTCCGAAGGACTACTGGAGTATCCCCAGTACACGCGGCCACCGGAATATCGCGGGCATCTGGTGCCCGACGTGGTCAAGTCCGGAGACCACCAGGAGCTGGCTCGATGGCAGCGGCGCGAGGCGCTCCGCCGCACGCGGAATCGTCGGCCAGACTTGCTTCGCCCCGAGGATTGGGAGGAGATGCGCAAACTCGGCTTACTGGACGAGGCTCGCTCGGACCAGTAGAACCATTTTGGGGCGCATCGGATATGAAGTGCGCCCAAGAGCCTCGCATTCCGAATGCGTCACGATTCCTCAGGCTCATTGCCCACCTACCGACGGCCGTCTAGAATGAGGTTTGTGCCTACCCCAACGCTTCGCGCCGGAGCAGTGCTGTGACCATCGCCTCGATTGTGATTCGCGCCAAGAATGAGGCGCGCGACATTGCCGATACGCTCTCTCGAGTCAGCCAGCAGACCGACGTCGGTGAATTCGAAGTGATCGTCATCGATTCCGGGTCGACCGATGGCACCGTCGATATCGTACGTGGCTTTCCGGGGCGGCTGATTGAGATTCCGAGCGAGTCCTTCAGCTATGGCCGAGCGTTGAACCTGGGCGTGCAGGCGGCCCGCGGCGAGGTGGTGGTGAGCCTGTCGGCTCACTCCCTCCCGGCCGATGAGCACTGGTTGGCCCATCTACTGGTCCCATTTCGCGATCCCACCGTGGCCGGCGCATACGGCCGGCATCTGCCCCGACCCAACGCCACCATCTTTGAGCTGTTCGGTATGTGGCTCTCGGGGGTGATGAGCGAGACGCCGCGTCGCCAGGAACGCGACATGATGTTCTCAAACGCCAACGGCGCGTTCCGCCGGGACCTAGCCCTGGAACATCCCTTCGACGAGCATATCCCAGGTGCCGAGGATCTCGCCTGGGCAGACTGGGTCCAGCGGCAAGGATGGGCGATCTACTACGAGCCCCGCGCAGCCGCCTACCATTCGCACGGCGAGTCGCTTCCGAGGCTGCTGCACCGGATCTTCAAGGATCAGCCGACGATCGTCGGCCTCAAGCTCGGCTTGCTGGGGCGCCGCGGCAGCGCCCAGGCCACCCCGGTCCCCGCGTTTCGGGAATAGCGCTGCCTAGCCTTGCAGGCGGGCTATGACATCCCACACGCCCGGATCCTCGCCCCCCAGTCTCCAGATGGCGTAACCCCCTACACCGACACGCCGGCCGACCTCAGCTAGCTGCTCGACGGTGATGCCATCGGGGATCCATACCTCATGCGCGACGGCCTGCTCCGAGTACCTCAGCGTCAAGTGCTTATCAATCGGGTCTCGCTCCACGGGCGATCCATGCGCCCTGGCGAGGGCCAGCACCTCGGAATGCGTTCGATACTCACGATCCCCAGTGGAGCCCCAATCGTAGCCGTAGAACGGTATTCCCTGAAGCACCCGGGAAGACTGAATCTCAGACAGAGCGAGTCTCAAAACTGACTCGGTCCAGGCGATGGGCGCTATCGGTCCTCGGCGAGACGGATCGTGATCGTACGTCATGATTACGAGGCGATCAGCCGCTTGGCCGAGCTGGGCCCAATCCTGTGCCCGAGCGCCGGCCGCCTCACCGGGCTCGCTTAGCTTGGCGTGCAACGCCAGAGACAGGACTTTGTCCTGCTCGTGGAGCACTGCCGCTAGCTCCGCAATGAAATCGGTAAGCTGCTCGCGGTCCTCCGCGGCCAGCTCCTCGTAGTCCAGCTCCAGGCCCGGATAGTCGCCCTCGACCGTCAGACCGACCAGGTTTCGGATGTGCCGCGCTCGATCGTCGGGACTCGCCAGCACCCGCGCCACCAGCTCCCGGTCCCAGTTCCCATCGATCAGATTGGTAACCATGGGCACGACGGGCAATCCAACCGCCCTGGCCCAGGCCGGCTCGCCATCGAGACCCTGGTAGTGAGCAATGGCGCCTCGTTCCTCGAGGTGAAACTGGAATAACGAAACGCCTGTGAGCAGTGGTCGATGCTCTCGAACCGTAGCCCAGGCGGCTTCGCGATCAGAATCGGGAACGTAACCCCAGACCTGCACACGGCCTCCTTACAATCAACGCAATCTGGCAACCCATTCTGGCAACGGAGCGGAGCGGCCTCGGCACCCAATTATGAGGGCGATTGCTAGTGGAGGCCGTTAAGGTGGGTGTACTGGTGGACGATCAGAACCAGCAAGCTCTGAACGAGTTTAGGGACCGATTCCGGACCAAACCCGAGCTCCTGGTGCGTGCGCCGGGCCGAGTCAACTTGATCGGCGGGCATCTCGACTACCACGAGGGATTCGTTCTGCCGGTCGCGATCGATCGAGTCCTCACCTTGATTGGTCGGCGCCGAGATGATGACCGAGTTCGAATCTATTCGCCGAGCTTCGGCGTCTCCGCCTGGCTGAGTCTAGGGGGCGAACAGCGACATCCCACAGTTCTCGGCCGCTACTGTCAGGGGGCGATCGTGGCACTTCGACGGCGATGTGACCTGAAATATGGATGCGACGCGTTGGTAGGCGGCGACTTGCCCGCCGGCGCAGGTCTGTCTTCTTCATCGGCCCTTGTGGTTGCATTC
>DASXTD010000026.1:0-2386 GCA_036505655.1 Chloroflexota bacterium | reverse complement strand
TCGAGCCGGATGGCCCGGCCCGCGGCCACGGCAGCGCCGAAGTACCCTGCGATCTGGGTGGGCTGGGGGTGGTTCTGCCCGGGGGTTCGGGGCGTTGCCTGGGCGACCCGGGTGACCACTTCGCCCCCAGCTGCCATGGCGGTGAGGAACTCACGGCCACTTACTCGGCTGTCCCGTTCGGCCACTGCCAGCGCGGCCGGCAACGTGACGGGCCCCACGTGGGCGCCACCGACTCCGTTGTCGTAGTTGAGTGCATGCGCCATCGCCCCGTTCGCCAGCGCCGCGTTCACAGCGGGCAGCTTCTCGCCGAAGCCGAGCAGGGTGCTCTCGGGAACACCACCCATGCCCCGAACGACCTGGACCACTTCCGCGCAACCGGTGCCCAACGTGTTGGCGGCGAGGGTGGTGCCCAGGCTGTCCAGGATGATCAGCTTGATGGCTGAAACGACGTCTGTCGGCAGTTGATCGTAGGTTAGCTCGGCGGCGAATCGAGCCAGAACGAGGGCAGCGTCGGCTTCGGCCTTCATGACGCCACCCCTAGCAGGGAATGACGAGCAGTTGATGCCGGTCTTTGCCTAACCGGCGCCCGCCCTGGGGCGTGACCGCGACGGTGTCGCCCCACGAGATAGCAGGACCGTCGGGCAGCCGTACGTTGGGCTTCACGACGAATACGTTTCCTTCCTGGAGAACGAAGTCGGCCACTTCAGGAACCATGTCCCCGCCGACGAGGAGGGGCCGATCTTCGCCAAGCCCCCGGCCGTGCAGTGTCAGCGTCGCTCGACAGCCGATCTCCTGCGCCACGTCATCTACGGCCTGCACGATGCCCCCGAAGCGGGTGCCGGGTTTCATTCGCTCGATGGTGGCATCAAACACGATGCGTTGCTTGTCCATGGCGTCGAGTAGCGCCTTCGGAGGGTCGCCCAGGAAAGCGGGCTGAACGCGTTGGGCAGCGTAACCGATCCACTTCGCTTCCACCTCGTTGGCGATCATGTCGCCGGGCTGGAGGGGCCGGCGGGTGGGCAAAAAAGCGTCGCGTACTGGCGGTGGCCCCGAGCCCCAGAGCACCATGGTTGGGATCTCCGATCCCGCTCGCATCAGGGCAGCGTAAAGCGCGGCGTGGACCTCGTGGTCGGGCACTCCGGGGCGGGCGGCATCGGCCATGGCCTTGAAGCCAGCCTCCACGATCTCCGCGGCTCGCTCCAGGCACTCAATCTCTTCCGGGCTCTTCACGGCCCGCACGTCGGCCACCAGCTCGGTGACGTCATCAAATGTGGCATGGGGGAACGCCTCGTACAGCCGCTGCACGATGCCGTGAGCGGCGATACCCTCCGGGGTGCGCAAACCGGTGCTGAGCCCGACCACTCCCACTCGCTGATGCTCGATCCCAATCTCGTGCATGCGGTCGATCATTGGCTGCGACCAGAGATGCCGCCGAGGACTTCGCAGGTCAGTCACCCAGTTTTGGGATCGGGCCCAGAACTCGGGGCGATTGAGCACGATGGCGGTGACATCGCCCTCGACCGGGAAGATACAGGCCGTCTCGGAGTTGTTCCCGCCGATGTGGGTTAGATAGCGGGTCTCGGCGGCAAACATTTCCCAGTGCCCGGTATGCGGGGTAGTGATGATGCAGGCGACATCCCGTTGGGCCATGCGCTCGCGCACCTTCGTCCATCGGCGATCGCGTTCTTGGAGTGAGAGTCGCGGCATGTCGAGCAGCTCTTCCATGACTCCTTCTCCTTAGGAGGGACCGAGTCGCAGCCTACCCTAAGAGCGCGCCCTCCAGGCCGAAGGCTCGTCTGGCCTGGACTTCCGTCTTGATCTCAATGAAGGGCGTGTTCTGGGCAGGATCGCGAAGCGTGCCCAGCGGATCTTCCCCCCGCTCGACCTTCTCGATGTTCTCCAGGAGCAGGTTGCGGAACAGCATGATGCCCTTGTCTGAGGTGGCCAGGTGCTCGAGCGTTCGGTCGCTGATGGGGCTCTGCCCGATCCAGGCCATCTCGTCCTGGAGAATGATGGCCGGCGCGTCCACCAGGCCGAGCGCGTTGTAACGAACCGACTCTCGGGCTGCCTGGAGATCTGGCGGCTCCTCGTCGGGCTTGAGCTTCCGGAGGCTGTACAGCGTATGCATGGTGTGCGTATCGTCGATCGGGATCCGCATCTCGTAGCCGAAGGTTGCGCCGCCGGTGGTTCGCTCCAGGATGTTGGGGAAGAGAACGGGGTGTCCGATCCGCCAGTCGTCGGAGTCCTCTGGCTCTCCTTCCAGGAGGCGCCGCTTATAGATCCCATACTCGAACACATCAAAGTCGATCTTCATATGGACCGCCGGGTTCATGGCAGCGGACTTGCCGTGGCGGCGATTGTAGTAGTTCCCGTAATGGGCATGGAG
>DASXTD010000025.1:0-3149 GCA_036505655.1 Chloroflexota bacterium | reverse complement strand
GAACTGATCGTGCGGAAACACGATCTGGATCACAGAGTCCATCTGGCTGGGGTTCGCAGCACTGAAGCCCACCGGAACGACGGGATTGGGGAAGAGGGTCCGGGGGTCGGCAGCGTGGATCCAGACGTTGGAGGACGGGACTCCGCCGGAGTAGGCGATCAGCCGGAACTTGGAGGATGGGTTATCCGCCAGGTCCGCCCGGTCGTTGTTGACCTCCAGGCTGGGGAACATTACCCCGCTCACAGTGCGGTCAATCAGGACGGGAGGCCCGGCGCTGCCCTGAGGGGTCGCCACAGGCAGGTTGTCCTGGCCCATGTACAGGGTGACCGCCGGATTCGGCTGCGCGGTGCAACTGACCTGGTTGGACGGCCAGATGCTGGTGTTGATGTACTGGGAGCTCGCGACCGGGGTTAGATTCCCGGAGACATCGTGAGGCCACACGATGGCGATTTGAGGGAACCAGGTGCTGATCCCAAGCCCAATGCCAACGCCAGTGGTCGGATAGAACGCCGAAATGCTGGCGCCCGCGTAGGTAGCGTCGCCTGAGTAGGTGGCCATGATTGTGGTGGAGGAGCCGGAATAGACAGGGACCGTACCGCTGCAGGTGGCCACGCCCGAGGACAGGGCGGCACTGCAGATCGAGGCTGAGACCGGGCTAGTGGTGCTGAATGTGACGGCGCCCGTCGGCGTGCCGCTCGAACCGGTGACGTCGGCTGTGAACGTCATGGTGCTGCCGGGGGAGAGCGTGGTGTTGCTCGATGGGGAGACGATTGTTACGGTCGCTCCGCCGACACCAGTGCTCGGATACGTGACCGGGGTGCTCGTGCTAATCGCATAGGTCGCATCGCCGAAATAAGTAGCCGTAATGCTTATGCCAGTGGGGCTCGAGTTGGGCAGCATCCCCGAGCAGGTGCCCATGCCAGAAGCCAACGACGCACTACAAATCGTACTCGCGACAGGGCTGGCCTCCTGGAATAAGACGCTGCCAGTCGGCGTCCCGCTGGAACCGGTGACGCTGGCCGTGAAACTCGTCATGGTACCGGGGGAGAGCGGTGTATTGCTGGCGGGTGCGGTGATCGTCACCGTCGCAGGTAGGCTTCCCCCTAACGCGGTGGTGGGCCCGATGACCATCGCCAGGAGCCCAAAGGCGGACACAAGACCAAGACGAGAGAACCAATGACCTCTCATAAGGGTTATCCCCTTTCTAATGGTGGCTTCGCATGGCTGCTTGGCTTCATACCGGGAAACGCCACGGAGACAAGCCAGTTACTGATTGGTTCGCGGTGTAGGGGAGTCGCCGAGGGGGCGCGTCGGGCTAGCAAGCAGAAGCCAGCTTAGTCGGCGTGCTTTAAGGGCTTGATGGACGGGTGGACCTGAGGGGATTCGAACCCCTGACCTCACGGATGCGAACCGCGCGCTCTCCCACTGAGCTACAGGCCCGAGCGTTGCTGGGCTGGCTGTATCACCGCCGCAGCTAGCGTCTCATACCATAACAGGTCCCGGGCTTGAGGGCGCGGGAGTATATCATCGAGAGAATATGGATTTAGACCTGGCCGGCAAGGCTGCCATCGTCACCGGCTCCAGCCGCGGCATCGGCAAGCACATCGCGCTTGCGCTGGCCGCGGAAGGCTGCCACGTCGCCATTTCCGGACGCACCCGCGATACCCTCGCGGTCACCGCGCGGGAGATACGCGCGCTCGGCGTCAAAGCGCACGTCTTTCGGGGGGACCTCACCGAATCGAATGAGCTGGACCACTTCGTGGAAGAGACCTACGCAGCTTTCGGTCACGTCGATGTGCTCGTCAATAACCTGGGCGGGGGCGGCGGCCGGAGCCTCATGGAGACGAGTGATGCGGATCTTCAGTCCGCACTCGACGCCAACCTGTTTCCGTCGCTCCGAGCCAGCCGCGCTGTCGCACCGCTCATGCGCGATCACGGCGGCGGCTCGATCATCATCATCGCCTCGATCTACGGTCGCGAGGCTCCACCGCTGCCCACCGAGGCACCCGCCTACAGCCTCGGATACGCAGTATCGAAGATGTCGGAGATCAACCTGGCCAAGATGCTGGCCCGCGAGCTCGCCTCCTGGGATATTCGGGTCAACGCCGTGGCTCCGGGCTCGATTCTGTTCCCTGGCGGTTCGTGGGCGCGGCGCCTGGACGCCGACCCGGAAGGCATCGCGCGCTTTCTCAAGCAAGAAATGCCGCTTGGGCGATTCGGTCGGGCGGAGGAGGTCGCCTCTATGGTGACGTTCCTGGCATCGCCCCGCGCCAGTCTGGTCACCGGCGCCTGCATCCCGGTCGACGGAGGTCAGGGCCGCAGCGTGCTTTAGCGGCCGGCTCGCATTTCACCCCTCGAGGTTGGTGCCTGATACCGCTCCGGTCGTTTATCTGCGGGCAGCGCGCATTCGCTCGATCACTTTAGGGACGATGTCGAGCACGCGCTCGAGTTCCTCTTCGGTGTTCTCAACGCCCAGGCTGAGCCGCAAATTGCCTTCGGCCAGGCGCGATGATACCCCCATCGCCTGGAGCACGTGGCTGGGCGCCAAGGTGGCCGACGCGCAGGCCGAGCCCGACGCCGCCTCGATACCCTGCACGTCGAGCTGGAGCAACAGCGCTTCGCCATCAATCCCGTCGAAGCAGAAGCTGGCGATGTGCGGAATGCGGTTGGTTGGGTGCCCCGTGACCATGGTGCCGTGGACTCGGGTGGGAATCTCGTCGAGCAATCGCTGAGTGAGCACGCCGACCCTTTTCGCACGCTCTTCCCAGTTGGGCAGCGCCAACTCCAGCGCTCGGGCCATCCCCATGATAGCCGGCACATCCTCCGGCCCCGCTCGGCGGCCGCGCTCCTGGTCGCCTCCCACGATCTGAGCTTGCAAAAGCACGCCTCGCCGGGCCCATAGCAAGCCCGCGCCTCTCGGACCCCCTACCTTGTGCGCCGAAAGGGTCAGCAGATCCACGCCCAGAGAGTTGACGGCAAGCGGCAGATACCCGGCTGCGGCGATAGCATCGGTGTGGACCGGCGTAGTCGGCGAGCGTTCCTTTACGATGCGCACTACGTCGGCCAGAGGCTGAAGCGAGCCCACCTCGTTGTTGGCGGTCATCACTGAGACCAGCACCGTCTCGGCGGTCACGTCCGTGGCGAGGGCA
>DASXTD010000024.1:0-3061 GCA_036505655.1 Chloroflexota bacterium | reverse complement strand
GGGGATGACGGTCACTGGTGAGGACGATCTGGCGGCCCGCCTCTTGCAGAGCGTTGAACGTATGGAAGAACTCGTCCTGGGTCTGCTCCTTGCCGGCGATGAACTGCACGTCATCCACCAGCAGGTAGTCGGCCTCGCGGTATCGGTTCCTGAAGTCCTCCATGCGGCCGCGGCTGATGGAGCCGACGAACTCATGGATAAAGGTTTCGGCTGAGATGTAGACCGCTTTGCGGCCGCGAGCGAATGCCTCGTGTCCGATGGCGCGCAGCAGGTGGGTCTTTCCCATCCCCACGCCCCCATAGATGAAGAGCGGATTGTGAACCTCACCCGGGCGGTCGGCCACGACGGCGCAGGCTGCGTGCGCGAGTGCATTGCTGGAGCCAACCACAAAGTTGTCAAAGCTGAATCGGGCATGGGCGGGCCATGCCAGCGGTGCTGTGTCTGCTGAGATGGACGCCCGGCGGCGGCGCGTGCTCGATTCCGCGGGCGGCGCTTCGAGGGTGAGCTCAACCAGCGGCGGGGTAAGGGCAGCATCCGTCTGCACCACGAACTCCACGTCAACCGTCTGTCCCAGCACGGACGTCAGCGACCGTCCCACCAGCCCTCGACACCGCTGGTTCAGCCACTCGATGGCGAATGGATTGCGTGTACCGACCACGCAGTGGTTCCCTTCATAGGTGAGGAGGCTAGCTTCCCGGAACCACGTCTGGAAGTCTTCCGCCCGGATCTGCAGCTGCAAGTCGCATAGAGTCTGCTTCCACACGTCACCAGGGTCCATGGCGAGAGCGAGATCCACCGGGTCCTCCTCGATACGCTGGGTACTGGTCCTAGATCGGCAAAATCCGTCGACCTGGTGAGCGGAAAAGGATCGTCGGGGCGACCCTTTTGGGAGGTGGGCGGGGGCCGCCCCGACGCGCCCGCAGTCTAGCAGCCCGGCCGGTGACTCTCATGGACAGGCCGTCCCGGGGTCTGCCTTTGAGGCAGGGCCTCCGTGACCTTTTGGAGACATAGGGCGCGCCTGACTCTGCCCGTACAGAATCTACGATGCCCTTCTTTGACACCCTCGGGGGGCCGCCTTAGAATCCCAGGCGCTGAACTAGACGCGCGAGTTAGGGCCAGCAGTCGCGTCTCAAGGACTGGCAGACCCGCGTAGATCGTTGGTGTTCCCCCATGCTGGATGCAAAGAAGAGAATCCTGGTGCCTGTCAATGGCGGGCCGACTGACGCTACCGTCGTCTCACTCGCCATTCAGACTGCGAAGAAGTCCAAGGCGCAGGTCTATGCTATCTATGTGATCGAAGTGCGGCGGACGCTCCCGCTAGACGCCGATATCCCGCAGGAACGCGGATTCGCCGACGGGGTGTTGGACCAGGTGGAGCAAATCGCCGACGAGGCCGAACAACCCATCGAAACGGAGATTTTGCAAGCTCGCGATATTGGCACAGCCATTGTCGAGGAGGCGGTAGAGGCAAAAGCCGACCTGATTCTGCTCGGGATGCCGTACCGCAGAAAGTTCGGAGAGTTCGACCTGGGGCGCACCATCCCATACGTGCTGAAGAACGCTCCCTGCGAAGTCTGGCTCTGCCGCGAACCCATCACTAGCAAGTAAGACGCTGTCCCCCAGCCCGCTCATAAAACGGAGGTATCGATGTTTGTCATGATCATGGGTTGCGGCCGGGTGGGTGCTCGGGTCGCTTCGCAGTTGGCACGGGCGGGGCATGAAGTGACCGTGCTCGACGTCGCATCTAGCGCGTTCAGCCGGCTGGACCCGGGCTTCAACGGCAGCACCCTGGTCGGTAACGGCATCGATATCGACGTGTTGCGAAATGCCGGGATCGAGCGCGCGGATGCCTTCGTCGCCTGTACCCAGGGCGACAACCGAAACATCATGGCGGCCCAAATCGCTCAGCACATCTACTCGGTCCCGAAGGTCGTGGCACGCATCTACGACCCGCTGCGGAGCGATACATTCGAGACACTCGGCATCACGGCCATCTGCCCAACCGTGATCGGGGCGGATAAGTTCCTCGAAGAGCTCGACCCAGCCGCGCTTGCCGCTGTTGTGTCACCGGAATAGGCGGCGATAAGCGGAGCGTCTCGGGATCCAACTGGCGAGGTACTTACCTGCAGGGGCCGTCAAAATAAGCGGAGCGTCTCAGGATCCAACTGGCGAGGTACTTACCTGCAGGGGCCGTCAAGATGAGCGGAGCGATTTGAGGAGGGGCATTTGTACGTAATCGTCGCTGGAGGCGGAAAGGTCGGCTTTTATCTGGCCAAGGAGCTGGTGGAGCTTGGCCACGAGGTGCTCGTGATCGAGGCGGATCCCAATCGGGCCAATCAGATCGAAACCGAGCTGGGGAGCGTAGTCACCGCCGGCGACGCCTGCGAAGCCCGAATCTTGCGCGAGGCGGG
The DNA here is from genome assembly GCA_036505655.1 of Chloroflexota bacterium. Classification (GTDB taxonomy): domain Bacteria; phylum Chloroflexota; class UBA6077; order UBA6077; family SHYK01; genus DASXTD01. Next base: position 650 of record DASXTD010000024.1, on the reverse strand, counting down.
AGCGGAACGGGCGGATCTGGTGGCGGCAGTGACCGGCGATGATGAGGACAACCTGGTGATCTGCCAGGTGGCAAAATCGGCCTTCCGCGCGGGGCGCGTGATCGCGCGGATCAATAATCCGAAGAACGCCGAGATCTTTCGCCGCCTAGGCATCGACGACACCGTGAGTGCAACCGACCTGATTCTCTCGGTGATCGAACAGGAAATCCCGGAGGAGCACCTGAAGCCCCTGCTCCACCTGCGCTTCACCGATGTGGAGGTGGTCGAGGTCGTGATCGAGCAGGCATCGGTGGCAACGGGCCACCGTCTGGGGGAGATCCAATTGCCTTCGCCCTGCACGGTCCCGGTGATCCTGCGGGATGGGACCGCCATTTTCCCCGGGCCGGACACCATGATCCAGGGCGGGGACGGGCTCATAGCTTTTACGACCTCGGAGAACGAGCCCGCCCTCCGCAAGGCCTTCCTCAGCGGCTAAAGCTACCCCCTCCCGGTCGGCCCTGGCCAAAAGGGACCACCTCCCGGCCATGGGGGCCCTTGGGGGGGCGCCACTGGACCTGAAGCCCAACTCCCGGCCGTGGGGGTCCTGGGGGTCATTGGCCATGAGGAACACCTCCCGGCCGGGGGCGCCACTGGACCTGAAGACCACGTCC
>DASXTD010000023.1:0-1666 GCA_036505655.1 Chloroflexota bacterium | reverse complement strand
GCCGGCCTGATTGGTCGCGTGCTGCGTGTGTCCAGTTACTACGACGACGCCGCGGACAACTGCCCCTACCACACGGTGAGTCGGATGCGCTTCCTGGTCGATGCCGACGTAACCGAGGTGCAAGCGCACGCGCAGCTGTCCGAGGGCATTCGGCCGATCGATACCGGCCGCGAGCTAATCACCGAGGAGACGTGGACCCAGGCCCAGCTCCAGTTCGAGAATGGCGTGCTGGGCTCTTGCACTTATGTCACATATTGGACCCGTCCGTTGCGGACCGGCCATCCCCGTTTCACCTCCGTGGAGGGCACGGAAGGATTCGTGGTTAGCGGCCTGTGGTCACCCAACATGCTGCGCCGCGTGGAGGACGGACGGGCCATGGATTATCCCCTGCAAGTCGAGACCCACGCGGTGGACGGCGCCGACGTCCCGACTCGCTTCTTCTTTGAGACCGACCCACCAGTTGAGTTTCAGAACCCGTTCGCGAACCGCGCCCTACCATTAGGGAGCGGATGGGAGGGTCTGGCTCGAGCTCACGAACTGGAGAGCTTGTATCGAGCCGTCACTGAGGGCGCGGAGCCGGCGTACAGCGTGGAGCGCGCCCGCCGCGACCAGGAGCTCGCCATCCTCCTCACTGAGTCGGCGGAACAACGTGAACCCCTCAGGGCGCAGTCTGCAGGCGGAGCTGACACCCGGTGGGAGGCTACGAAGAACGAGGAGTTTCGGCGGCGCTACGGCGTCGACCTCCTGTAGCGTTACAGCCCGCCCACCTTACCAGGGAACACGTCTAGGCATTCGCCGCCTTCGACCACGATCTGGCCATTCACCAGCACGGCCTCCATGCCCGGTGGATGGCGGTTCACCTCGCGCTCATCCACGATGTCCGGGAGCCGCTCACTGACGAGATCTCGGAAGCTCTCCGGGTCGAACACCGCCACATCAGCCTGCCAACCCACTTTCAGCTGCCCACGGTGGAGTCCGAGCTTGGAGCCGGGGAATCCGGTGAGCTTCCAGACCGCCTCCTCCAGGCTGAAGAGGTGCTTCTCGCGCGCCCAGTAGCCCAGCACCCGGGCCGGCGCCCCGTGCCAGAAGAACCGCTCCACGTGGGCGCCGGTGTCTGTTCCGATCAGGTCGTAAGGGCTCTTCACCATGTCGGCCAGCACTTCCTGGTCATCGTTCGCGAATCCGTAGTAGACGAATCGGGAGCGGAAGTCATCCTCGATCCAGGTGTCGAAGAACGCATCGACGGGTGCGACGCCGCGGGCACTGGCAATCTGCTCAACGCTGCGATGTTCCAGCGACTTCAGCCGCTCGGATTCGGCATGCTCCAGCACCACGCTGCCCCAGCCTCGCCAGCTCGGAAAAGCGGGAGATCCGGTGCCCTCGATCCGTTCCCGCTCGATCTGGGCTCGGACGGTCGGGCTGGCCAGCGCCGCGCGGCGGTCCCGCTTGGCCGACTCCCAGGCCGGAAGGCCGTCGAATGGCAGCGCATCGTCGACTCCGAATCGAACGATGTGTGTATAGGGAATGACGATGCCGTAGATCTGCTGGCCGCGGCGAGTTACCTCGTCCATGTAGGCGAAGGAACGCGGCCCCTCATTCGGCTCGCCCGGATGGAGCCGAAACTCATTGCCGATCATGGGTGCGTGGATCATTTCGATCAAAGAGG
>DASXTD010000022.1:0-7320 GCA_036505655.1 Chloroflexota bacterium | reverse complement strand
GCTGGAGCCCAAGGTACATCAAGTCCACATCGGCCAGACCGATGCGAGCCTCTCCGACCACCACAGCGCCCTTATCCATCAGGGCATCGAGCGCATCCGCCAGGGATGCGTGGCGGCGCAGAGCAACCTGGGGTTTAGCCACGAACCGCTCTCACGAATGAATAAGGCGCCCACGGCCCGGTCAGCTCCACGCTCAGGCCGAGTGCTGCGTGAGCAGACTCCAGATCGGCGAGGCTCTCGTGAAACCGTTCTTGCTGACCGACATCTACCAGGAAGGCAGCCTGAGCCACCAGCTGCCGTGTACCCAGAGTCACCGCTGGTTGTTGCGGCAGCTCATCGACCTGCGTCTGGGCACTCAGGGCTGAAAGCCGATCAACAATCACCGCTATTGCCTCGTCCACGACGTGGTCAGCTTCGTCAGCACTGAGCTGCTCAATCCGTTTACGAAGCAGATAGGCGCGGCCCGGCGCGGCAGCATTGGCTTCCTCACCCAGGGCGCGCAATCCAGGACTCATCGATCGAGCAGCGCCTACGGCCTCGGCGGGGTCTATGTAGACCTTCACGCTCCATTCCACCTTGCCGTCCAGAGCTCGCAACAGGGCACGCAGCTTATCGGCCTGCTCGGACAGCAGCTGAGCGATTGCTTCTGTGCTGCGATAGATGGCGCCGAAAGACATGGGAATCAGCGCAGAATGTTCCGCATACAGAGCTCGCACCACCTCTTCGTGCCGAACTGCCAGCGGAGCCAGGCTTCCCAGATCGGCCAGCGCCGCGTTGAGCGGACCCTCGGCGAACTGGTTCGCAGGCACCCGGCTCAAGGCAGCTGACAGGCCGGCCGCTTCAAGCACGAACACCTGCTCAACTGGATCAAGCCCGGGAATCTGCGCTGCGCCTGCGTCCCAACTGAATGCCGTGTCCGCCTCAAATATCGCGTAGAGATAGAAAAGACGATCTCCCCCACCCTTCCCTACCTGAGTTGAGGCAGTCGACCTGGCTATGGGTGAGGACGATTCAACCGTTGCCAATCGGGCCCTTCCCTCGTCGAGCTCTAGCCTCACGTAGCCGAGCGAAGATCTCAGCCTCCTGCTGTGTGTACTCTTCCTCGGAGATTTCGCCGTCATCGAGGCGCGATTGCAAGAGCAGCAGATCGTCCATGATGTGCTCCTCGCTATACAGCTCCTGCTCTGCCATGGTTTCGATCTGCTGCATGATGAAGCGGAACCCGGCGATGGGTCCGGTTATCGGCATTCCCAGTAGCTTCAACAGCATATTCGGACTCCTAGATCCCAGCGGGCGTTGCAGTGCAGAACTTCTGGGCGCAAGTGACTTCCACTATGCCTCCAGGTGCTACCTGGCTAGCGTTCGGCTTGTTCCAGTTTCAGACGGATGTTGACGAAGTTGTACGGCGGCCAGGGACCCGTGTAGACGAACCGCAGACGGCCTTCACAGCGTTGAGCGATCTCCTGCACCTTGAGATCAAACGCGGCTGACTTCTCGCGCTCCACCAGGAACGCTGCGTTGAGGATCATCTTGTCGCCGATGGGCTTGTTGTGGCGCGAGGCAGTGGCCGAATCGCGCAGGTGATCGTAGATCTCCCGCACATAGAGGTCAGACTTGTCACTCAAGGCCTGCTCAACCAGGCGACCGAGCTGCATGCGCGCGAAGTAGGTAGAGGCCAGTCGGTTGGTTTGGATTTCCTCTTTAAGATGGCGAATTTCCTCGTTCTCTTCCTCCACCTCTTTGAGGACGCTGTCCGGATCCCAATTCACCTTGAGACCGAACTCGATCTTGCCCTTCATCTTGTCCAGGACCTCATGGAGGGCATCAGCGGTGTCTTTCAAGAACTCCACAACGTCGCCGTGGGTGCGAAACACCGTCCCAAAACTCATGGGGATCACGGTGTAGTCGTTCATCACGGCTTCGATGACGTGCTCGTGGGCAAGAGCGTTTTCGCGGGTGGGGTCGTAGACGACCATCGGCGTATCAGAAACTACCGCTGCGAGCCCGCCGTGGTGGATGGTGTAGACGTTGTCGCCGCGGCCGCCGATCCCGATCTCCCCGAAGCTGAGAGGCGACGTACCCTCGATGATGCAATAGACGTATTTGCCCTCGTCGGCAGCTGCCGCCGCAGTTCGCTGAGGAGCACGCTCTCGCTCTTCGGTGGGCGGTTCCTGACGGCTCATAAACACTCCCTTTGCAGGGGATGGCCTCGGCGCAAACTGAATACTACAAGAGGAACTGTTTTTTCACAGATATAATCAGCGGTGATCGATGCCTCTCCCCTCCTTCCCGCCACTTCCTGCGTGCTCGTTGTGGACGATGACCGAGCCGTCCGTGATGCGTTTCGGCTTACCCTTGAGGAGGAGGGCTATGAGGTAGTTCTCGCTGAGCACGGCGAGGCTGCCCTGGCTCGACTTCGAGAAGCGAAACCGTCCGTCATCTTACTGGACGTGCGGATGCCCGTCATGGACGGCCCTACATTTGCCCACGTGTACCACGAAATGCCGGGACCACACGCTCCGATCGTGGTCATTACCGCCACCTCGGACAGCAAGGACTTAGCGTCCAGCATGGGCGCCGCGGAGTGCTTGTCCAAGCCCGTCGACACCGACCAGATTCTCGACCTCATCGCTCGTCACGCCGCCGCTGGACAAGTCGTATAGCGCGTCTTCCCGGGGCTTCGGCGGCCGTTCACCCTTTCTTCATTGAATGTTCACTAACGCCTCATAGTGGTCCCGCAAAATTGCAAGAGCCGCCCCGGTAAAGACTACCGGGCGACTTTTCCAGAGGTGATTACTGTTGGCAGCTTGGAGCATGCTCTCACCCTGGCGTCATTCCGCCAGTGGGACAGTCGATCTCAATCGATTTGGTTCCATGCCGGGGTGGGTCAAGCTGGGCGAACCGTTGACGCACGATGACCACGCCAGCCCTCGCCTTTATGTGCTCAGTCAGCGGGGGCCGCTTACTTTTGATTTCGGCGACCCCAATCAATCTCAGAACAGCGCGACGGCACAAGGCTCTGGCAGAGCGCTGCGTGCCAGCCCTGCCAGTGGGGGGCTCGCCACGGCGCTCGGGGCGCTCTCCCGCTCTGAGCGCTTTTGCTGGGTGGCCGCCGCGATGTCAGAAGGCGACCAGGCAGTGGCAAAGGGAGGGGTCGCCTGGCCGATCGGACCCTCTGAGCTGCGCATGGTGTCGTTGCCGAGGCCGGTCCTCCAAACTCACCAATGTGGTTTTGCCAACCCCCTGTTGTGGCTGCTCCAGCACGGGCTTTCCGATCGGCTCATCTGGCCTCGGTCGGAAGAAGCCATCCTGGATGCCTGGCAAAACGGCTATGTGGCCGCCAACCAGGCCCTGGCCCAGGAGCTGGTAGCCGCGGCACGTCAGACGCCCGAGCCCACCGTCCTGGTTCAGGACTACCACCTCTACCTGGCCCCCCGTCTGATCCGTCAGGCCTTGCCTCATGCATCCATTAGCCACTTCGTCCACATCCCTTGGCCCGATCCCGACGCCTGGCGCTTGCTGCCGCGTCACATCGTGCGTGAGATCCTGGAAGGCTTGTGCGCGGCCGACGTGGTGGGGTTCCAGACTCCTGGCGATGCGGATCGATTCCTGGCCACCTGCAACGCGTACGGCTGCGCCCCCAGCCGGGACAGCCTGACCAGCCAAACTCATCCTCTGGTCCGGTCCTACCCTATTACCGTGAACGCGGCGGAGCTGATTCAGCAGGCCGTTGCCCGCGGTAACGAACCGGGCAACGGCGCCTGGAGCACCGAGTTCAAAGGACAGACCATCGTGCGCATCGATCGGTTGGACCCGACCAAGAACATACCGGCCGGGTTCCGAGCGTTCGGGCAGCTGCTCGAACGCCAACCGACCTTGCGGGAGCGGGTCCGCTTCGTCGCGCACCTGGTGCCGTCACGCAGCGAGCTCCCGGAGTATCAGCGGGAAAAACGCGCCGCCTATGACGCCGCTCAGTTTGTGAACCGCCGGTTCGGCACTCCCCGCTGGCAGCCGATTGAGATCCTCTACGAGGAAAATCGCGAACTCGCCATGGAGCTGCTGGGGCGATATGACGTGCTGCTCGTCAACCCGCTGGCCGACGGGATGAACCTGGTGGCCAAGGAAGGGCCCATGGTGAATCGTCACGACGGGGTGCTCGTACTCTCCGAACGGGCCGGGGCTCGGGCGGAGTTGGGCTGGTGGGCGCTCACTATTGACCCCACGGATGTCAACGCAACCGCGGCGGCTCTCGGAAGAGCGCTCACCATGACGCGACCAGAGCGACGCCGCCGGGCCGAGGGCCTGCGGCGCAAAGTGACTTCGAGCAGCCTATCCGAGTGGCTGGACCGTCAGCTCTCAGACCTGGCCGAAGCGAGACAGAACCGGCGTGGCTCGCTGGTTCACTCGCTGGTCGCCTGAGGGACGCAGCTAAAAGGCGTTGGCCTCGCGCCTAGAGCGGGCTGAAAGGTGGAATTGGTTCGATGGTCTCAACACCCACAGGCTCACCGTCTTCGGCTGCCTCGTCGGCTACTTTTTCACAAACGTTGCGCTTGCCTTGGTCTCCGTTGGGCGGGCAAAATCTGATCGCGGGGATTGAATCTGGCCCGAGGCTGCTGGTGAAAGCGGATGGGGCCAAGGCCCCAGGGGGTAGCATGTCCGCCCGAATCCTGGTAGCCGAGGACGATACCGATCTATCCCGAGCGCTCCATTTGGCTTTCAGCCTGGAGGGCTACACTTTCACTCCAGCGTACGATGGCGAGGCGGCTCTCCGTCTGTTCGACGCGGAGCACCCCGACCTGGTCGTGCTCGACGTCAGCATGCCGCAGCTAGACGGATTTACCGTGTGCGAGCGCATCCGCGCGATCTCAGCCGTACCTATTCTCATGCTGACCGCCCGCGGCGCGCTCGAAGACAAAGTGTCCGGTCTCAAGCACGGAGCGGACGATTACCTGGTAAAGCCCTTCGCAGTCGAGGAGCTATTGGCTCGCATCGACGCACTGCTGCGCCGCCATCGCACCGAATCTTCCGGTTTGTTGAGCCTGGGCGACCTCCGGGTCGATCCCGATTCTCACGAGGCTTACCGTGGCGACCGTCCTCTTCAGCTGACCCCGCGGGAGTTCCAACTCCTGAGCGTGCTGCTCCGCAACCCCCGCCAGGTCCTGTCGCGCGACCAGCTCTGCGAGCAGGTATGGGGCTACAGCTTCCGGGGGGAGTCGAACTTCATCGACGTCACTGTGAAAGGCCTCCGGCGGAAGCTCGAAGAGGGCGGCGAGGGCCGCTTGATCCAAACTGTTCGCGGCTTTGGGTACGCCCTCCGCGAAGACTAGATTCTCCTACTAGTCTCTTTCGTTCCTCGACCCTCACCGAGCAGGGCTACCCAACAATCGAGGGGAAGTGCAGATTTCTTGCCCCAAAGGCAGCGAGCCCTGCCCGCTCTTTCATCCAAACTTCATGCTGCACTCATAGGGGCGTCACGCATGCTCAGCAGAATGTTCCTTAGCGCGGCCCGCCGGGGGCCCCGCAATAAGCTGAGGAGCAACAACCGTGAAATGGCGGCTCGGCAGCTGCCCAGCATGTGGCGGCGACCTCTTTGAAGACCGAGAGAACGACTCGTATTACACGTGCCTGTTGTGCACACGCTCCTATCCGGCGAAACGGGAGGCCGGAGCAGATCCCACCCTCCAACGCGTGCTGGAGAACCTGCCGGCGAATCTAGCGGCTTTGGTCAAGAGCCGCTCCCGGCGGGCCCGACCAGCCATGTTGCCCGCGTTGGCGCGGCCAGTTCGACTCAAGCCCGTTCCTGGGCGAATCGCCCCATCCGGTCCGCGTGCAGCCTGAGGCATCCAACAAGGAAACAGGAGCCAGCATGACCTACATCGATAAGACCATGACGTGCCGAGATTGCGGCCAATTGTTCACCTGGTCATCTGGGGAGCAAGAGTTCTTCGCCAGCCGCGGTCTCGCCAGCCCGCCGTCTCGGTGCCGGGAGTGCCGTGAGGCGCGCCGCGGCGCTCAAACCCGGATGTTCGATCGCAAGCCTGGCTCCGACGGCTACAACACCTACGGCGGGTCACGTGAGATGTTCACCACCACTTGTAATCAATGCGGCAAGGAAGCGCGGGTGCCCTTCATCCCGCGGGGCCATCGGCCGATCTACTGTTCGGACTGCTTCGCGCAGATGCGCAGCACCGAGCGAGTCGGCGCGCGCTACTAGTCCGATTACGAGAGGGGTGAGAGTGCCGTCGGTAATTCTGGTGCCACTCGACGGATCGTCGCTGGCAGAGCGCGCCATCCCGTTGGCCAGCACTCTCGCCCGCCGCAACTGCGCCGAGCTGGTGTTTGCACGGGCAGTACTGACCGCCGGCTCGTTGGCGCCTCACGCCATCTCCTTCAACCGCTCGCTGCTGCTCGAAGCGCGCCGTTACCTCAGCGGAATCGTTGAGCGAGCGCATGCGGACGGCTTGCGGGCGCGCTCGTTGATCTGTGAGGGCGAAGCCTCAGAGTCCATTGTCCAGGCGGTGGATTCCTGCGCGGCAGAGCTGATCGTCATGTCGGCACGGGGGACTGGGGAGGCGGTTGGCAGTGCTGGCTCGGTTGCTCAAGGAGTCCTGTCTGGCGCTCGCGTGCCCGTGGTCGTAGTCCCCGGATTGTCTCAGGCTGACGGCCCGGGCGTTCGAGCCACCCGAGAGCTCCCAGCCGTGCAAGACCAAACATTGCTGGTGACCTTGTCCCACCAGGAAGCCGCGCTCACCCGGCAGGCGCTTCGTCGCTTGGTAGACAGCGGCAGCACGGGCTGGACAGCGCATCACGTAACCAAGCTTCTGGCCCGCCTGGATCAAGTGGAGGAAGCCCGCCACGCTGTCGAACAGGACAGCGAGCTGCGCCAGGCGGTCTGACCTCGACGCCAGATTCCTCCACCTGCCGCAGCAGGAGAGTAGTGAGGTGAGGGCCGCCCGGCTTCCATCTTGTCCACCCTGCCCTCCCTAGGGACGACCAAGATCGCGGGTTGAGGTAAGCTACCGGTAGAGCCAGTTGGTGCGGGAGCAGGTCGTGGCCAAGCGCCGAATCCGCTTATTCTTTACCTCAGACCTGGTGGGTGAGCCTGTCGTCTATCAGATGGGGAAGCAGTTCGAGGTGGTGACCAACATTCGCGGCGGCGAGGTAGCGCGCGATTCCGGCTGGCTCTATGTGGAGCTGACCGGCGATGACGCTGAGATCGACCGAGCCATCGAATGGACGATCGAGCGGGGCGTGCGCGTCGATCCGGTCGAAGGCGATATTATCGCGGGCTAGGCTGCCTGGCTCACCAGTGCAGCAGCC
>DASXTD010000021.1:0-7937 GCA_036505655.1 Chloroflexota bacterium | reverse complement strand
TCCACGTATGGTCTCGCATCGCGGCGCGCATCCCCAGAGTGGCCAACTTTTTTAACCAAACGCCGCTGCTACGGGACGCAGCCAAGGCGATCGCCGGCATCGCTCGTCAACGACGTATTCCCCCCTACGCATCGCAGACCTTCCTCGACTGGTTTGCAAAGAGAGCGTCAGTCAGACTTCACCCCGCCTTGGCTCGCCTGCCCCCCCGCCCTCTGGGAGAGGGCGGGGGTGAGGGCGTCCTTTCCACCTCCCAGGTCGTGCTCTGGGCGGATACGTTTACCAACTACTTTCACCCTGAGATTGCGCGAGCGGCCGTGGAAGTGCTGGAGGCAGCGGGCTACGAAGTTCAGCTGCCGGCGACCGGCCTGTGCTGCGGGCGTCCACTGTACGACCATGGGCGCCTCAACGAAGCGAAGCGCTATCTGCGGCAGATCATGGCGGCTGTGGGCCCATCACTGGCAGGTGGCGCCTCCATTGTGGTGCTGGAGCCCAGCTGCCTGGCCGTTTTCCGCGACGAGCTGCCCAACCTGTTTCCGCAGGACGAGGAGGCCCGCAGACTGTCTGAAGCCGCGGTCACACTCGCGGAGTTTCTGGAGCGATCCGGCTGGACGCCGCCGCGGCTGGAGGGCAGTGCCCTGGTGCATCTGCACTGCCACCAGAAGGCAGTGATCGGCGCGCGGGCCGATGTGGCGCTGCTCTCAAAGCTCGGCCTGGGGGTAAAGGTCCTCGACAGCGGCTGCTGCGGGATGGCCGGAGCTTTCGGCTTTGAGCGAGCGCACTATGACGTGTCCATGCAAATTGGCGAGCGAGTGCTGCTGCCCGCGGTGCGCGCCGCGCCTCTTGACACGTTGATAATCTCCGACGGCTTCAGCTGCCGCGAGCAGATCGCCCAGGCTACGAACCGCCGTGCCCTCCACCTCGCCGAGGTCTTGCAAACCGCGCTCCGAGGGTCTGTTACACGGGGTTGAACCGTTGCGGATTGGTGGCCCAATCAGCGGCGAGCCGGGGCAGACGGTCGGGGTCGTTCGCCAGCTCAGGGTAGAGGCGCGGGCGGAACGGTGCAGGCGAGGGGCCAGGCCGGGCTAGCCCCTAACGTCCCACAAGTGCACGTTCCAGGTCATCGAGGCGCGGGAGGCTCGTCCAGTAGGAACGTTGGCCACCCGGTTGGCAACCGCATAGGGCGTCGGGAAGTAGTAGAGCCCCATCGTGGTGAGGTTCTCGAAGATGTGCTGGTTGATTCGGGTGAGCAGGTCGATGCGATCGCCCTTCGGAATTGTGCGAAAGAACCGGTTAACCAGGTCGTCCAGTTCTGCGCTGCGGTAGCGGGACCAGTTGGGAAGCCCGCCGATCTCGTAGTGGTTCTCCGCGGTCCGGGCCTGGGTACTGAGCAGCGCGGGCAAGGCGGGCAGGTCGTGGGTCCCGGTAAAGAGGGAGAAGCTCGAGAAGGTTGCTCGGTACTCCCAGTCGGTCGCCCGTTGCGGAGGGGTGATGAACGTCGTGGACGCCACCCCGACGCGCTGCCAATAGTCCGCCACCGAGAGCATCGTCTTGGTCACTGCGTCACTGGAGCCGGCAATCTCGACTTCGAGAGTTTTGCCCGAAGTCTCGTGCATCAAGCCATCGGTTCCCCGTGCGTACCCCAACGCCTCGATCATCTGAATCGCCTTCCGCGGATCGAACTCGTACTTCATGACCCGGGCCTCGATCCCAGCGTAGTCGGGCTGGTCGGGCGCCATGAACGTCTGGGCCACGGGGCCGAGGCCGGCCTGCAGCGAATCGGCCATCTCCTGCCGATCGATGGCATAGAGAAGCGCTCTCCGAAAGCGTAGGTCTCCAACGACGGCCGGGGCAGGGTCTATGAACTGGGGATGGAGCGTGAACCAGCGGGTGTCGGCGAACTCGAGCGAGAACTTCCCCTCCCGCCAGCGCTCCCGCATCTCGGCGACCGAGTCCACCGGCAGGCCTAAGCCCACGGTCAGGTCCACCGTCCCCGCGAGGATATCCGCCAGTACCGTGCTCGGGTCTGGTGTGTAGACGACGTCGATCGCCTCGATCTTGGGTCGGCCCAGCAGGAATTTGTCGAACGCCTCCAGGCCAATGCGGAGACCCGGCACGTACTCCCGGACCTGATACGGGCCGCTACCCACATAGTCCTGGGTCCAGAAGGGTGACTGGATCAGGGACGCTGGGTCATTGAGATACGGCCCCTCTAGGACGTGCTTGGGCAGCGGCCAGCCAAGCCACATCGTAAACATCTGGTCGGCGTCGATGTACGGCTCCCGCCAGGTCAGTAGGATCGTCTGCGCATCTGGGGCGGCTACACCCTCGATCGAGCCGTACGCTGGTTGGCCGAAGGCTCCGGTGGCCCGATCGCGACCTACCGCGAGCGTAAACAGAAGATCGTCGGCGTTGAGGGCGACGCCGTCGTGCCATAGGGCTCCCGGACGAATCATCCAGGTCGTCTCCATGCGGCCGTCTGGGAAGAGCTTCCAGAACCCGTTCTCAAGCGAGGGGACCGCTTCGGCGAGGACTGGGCGCAGTGTGCCACGATCGTCGAGTACGGCCAGGCCTGGGTTGACCGCGTTGCGGAGCTCGTAGCTGCCCGGAATCGCGCTGTAGGGGATGAAGCTTAGTTCCCGAAAAGTCGCGATGGTGATCCGGGCGGGACCCCGCGTCCCGCTCGACCCTTCCGATTGGTCGCTCGGAGATAAACGGCCTCCAGGCACTGAGGCGCACCCGGTGCTGAGTAGACACACCGTGAGGCTGACAAGTAGTGCAGGACGGAAGCCTCGCATCTCGGTACCTCCAGCGACGGCGTCTGCCGACGCGCTACTCCCCGGTCGCCGAGAGGCCAGACCAGAGGCTGTCCGGGCGGCGCCATTGGGTCAGCGGTCGACCAGCGGCGAGCGCCTCCAGCTCCCGCGCCCATAGGCGGCGGAGCTTGACAATGGCCATGTCCGACGAGCCCAGGTGCTCGTCCGGCGGGTTTTCGGCGATGTCGCCTATGCCGACCTGCGCGATATAGTCCTGGATGTTGACCAGGTCGGGGTAGAGCTCCGGATCCAGCTCCTGGGGTGCCATGCGGCCTGCTAGCACGTCTTCGCCGACTTCCCAGCCGAGCCGGGTGATCTTCTTCTCTCGCTCGGCCATGCGCTCCTGGAACTTGTCCGCTTCCTCTCCGGTGAGGGGGACGATATCGATCCCGAAGCGGATGTAGTGCGAATCGTCGATGGGGACGCGCCAACCGCGGGCGTAGCTCCAGCGGTCGGCGCCGCCCGGTCGTGGTGGGCTACCCCATTCGTGAGCGTTGGGCATATGGAAGTGGCTTGGGTTCCGGTAGCCAGGCCCCGACGCGTGTACGGCGACCCCGTAGTCGGTGTTGTCAACCCGGATGGTCGGCACCCCGCGGCCGAAGTGCCAGTGGGTCATGGCGGTGTGGGCCTGGTCCACGGCGTTGTCGATCTGCGTGAAATAGTTGACCGGCCATTCGAGATAGCTCAGGTTGACCACGTAGTCCGGGCGCTCGAACTCCGGTACGCGTGGAAATTCGGGCGGCTCGCCCTCGCCGAGATACGCCCACACGAAACCCAGGTACTCCCGAGTGGGATAGGCGCGGATCTTGATGCGGCTGCAGAAAGGCTCCGGCTCGGCCGGCTGCTCCAGACACTGCCCATTCGGGTCGTACTTCCATCCGTGGTAGAAGCAGCGCAGATTGTCACCCTCCACCCAGCCGGTCGAGAGTTGGGTGCCCCGGTGGGCGCAGCGGAAGGTCAGGAGGTGCGGCTCTCCGCTCTCGCCTCGGTAGAGGGTGAAGTCTTCGCTCATGATCCGAATTGGCAGCGCGCGGCCCGGCTTGACATGGCTGGCCAGGCGGACCGGCTGCCAGAACGACCGCAGGTACCGCCCAGCGAGCGTGCCCGGGCCGGTCTTCAGCAAGTCCTGATGCATTACGCGAGTCGATCCGGCGCCAGTTGGTGGTACTGCCGTTGCGGCCATCATTCCTCCTCGAACGGCCTTTGCTTGTCTGGCTCCTCGGCTGTTGAGACCCGATCCGCGCTCATCGCTTCGCTCCTCCTTGCCTATTCGGCGAATCCCCACTCGAATATGTTCCAGGAGTAGCAGGGATAGGTGAAGTGGCCGAGGGGGCCTTTGATAGGGTTGCGGGCCACGATATCGTCGGCTGGGTAGTAGAGGGGCAGCGTTCCCAGCATCGCGGACATTCGCTTGTGCAGCGCCACACTATTCTCCCCAAACGCCTGCGGACTGGTCGCGGTGAGGATGGCGTTCGAGGCTCGATCGACCTCCGGATCGGAGAAGCCGCCGCGGTTCGCGCCGAGGTAACGGTTCTGCTGCAGCGGGATCTGCGACGTAGTCCACACGAAATTCTCGGGAGTGATCGGCCGATTGCTGCTGTATCCGCCGGGGAACGTCGCATCCAGCTCAGGGTCACCAGCGAGCACGCGGGGGCGCAAAGCTGGTGTGGCGTCGATGCCCACCGCTTTCCAATTGTTGGCAACGAAGGCGGTTTCTTGCTCGCCGGCCGGCCCCGCCGTTGCCCCCACTTCAACGAACAGCTTGGCCCCGGCTGCATTGGCCAGCACGCCGTCGCCAGCCCGCTGCCACCCGGCTTCGGCGAACAGGCGCGCCGCCCGGCCGGGATCGTACGGATACTTCATGACTGCCCGGTCCACATCAGAGAAGATTCGGTCAGTAGGCAAGATGAACGCGTCGGCGGCGGAACCGGCCAGCCCCGCGTTGAGGAGCTCGGCCAGGCTCGGGCGGTCCATGGCTGTGAGCAGTGCCTGGCGGACCCTCACGTCCGTCAAGGCCGGCTGCCAGTTGGGGACTTCGTACTGGCGCAGATCCATGTGCTCCATCCGCGACTCGGTGACGTTGACCGAGCCGGCTCCACTCGCCGCCCAGGCCTGTTTGAGCTCAGCGGCCGACGACGGCGGGAACCAGGGCTGGGCGCTGATGTCCAGGTCGCCCGCGAGGAGGTTGGCCAGAATCGTGTTGGCGTCGGTGATGAAGCGGATGTCCAGCGTGGCTGCCTTGGGTGGGCCCAGCACCCACTCCTGGTGGGCCTGGGCGACGATCCGCACTCCGGGCTCCCAGCTGTCAACCCGGAACGGGCCACTCCCCACGTACTTGTGGGTCCAGTAGGGACCGTTGAGGAAGCTATCGAGGTCCCGCCGGTAGGCATCGGCCAGGATGTGAGCGGGCAGCGGGTCCATCTGTGTGTAGCGGAGAGCATTTGCGTGGTAGTACGGCTGTGCCCACCTGATCACGAGCGTGCTCTCATCGGGCGCATCCACACCAGACATGAAGCGCTCCGGGTCGCGTTTGTACAGGGGCACCTGCGGGTTCGCGTAGACCGTGTATGCGAAAGCGAAGTCGCTCGCCGTAAGTGGTGCGCCGTCGTGCCATTTGGCCGGTCGCAGATGGTAGGTCGTGACCATGGTGCCGTCTGCGTTGACCACCCAGCTGCCATTGTCGACGGTCGGGACCTCGCGGGCGATCTGAGGAATGGGGCTGCCGCTGGGGTCGTAGTAGGTCAGCGCCGAGTTGAAGGTGATGGCCAGTTCGTTGAAAGCGGTGCCGCCCGGCGAAACGAACTTCGGTCCCAGTGAGGGCGGCTCGCCGGCCCATGCGATGTGGAGCGTGCCTTTCGGCCCGGTTGGGCCTGGAGCCGCCCTCCGCTCGCTGCCAATGCCGGCGGGAGGGGCGGCGCAGGCCGCCAGGACACTGAGCCCGGCTAGCGCAAACGTCACGACGCTAGCTCGCCTGATCAAGAACGATCGCATCATTCCCTCTCATTATCCGAGCTGCTAGCGGGTTCCGGCCCGCAGGCCGGTCTTATCATACGTCGAGTCTAGCGAAGGAGGATGCCGTGCTTACGCGAGAAGAGAACGAATTGTTGGTGCGTGTCGGTCCCGGCACTCCGATGGGCGAGATGATGCGTCGCTACTGGGTCCCCGCCTGCCTGTCGGAGGAGCTGCCGATACCGGATTCCGATCCACTGCGCGTCCGCCTCCTGGGTGAGGATCTGATCGCCTTTCGCGACTCCGCCGGACGGGTGGGGCTCATGGATCAGCACTGCCCTCATCGTAGGGCTGGGCTGTTTCTCGCCCGGAACGAGGAGGGCGGGCTCCGCTGCCTCTACCACGGCTGGAAGATCGATGTGGAGGGCAACATCCTGGAGACTCCGTGCGAGCCAGCGGGGAGTAATTTCAAGGACAAGGTGAAGGCCAAAGCCTATCCGGTACATGAAGCGGGTGGCGTCGTGTGGACGTATATGGGCCCCAGGGAGCACCAGACCCCGTTTCCCAATTACGAGTGGACGCTCTGCCCACTCCAGAACATCAGCATCGCCAAAACGCTCGTAGAGGCCAACTACCTCCAGCCGGTCGAGGGTAACGCGGATTCGTCCCACGCCGACGTGTTGCATCGTGGCCTGGAGACGATCATTTTACGTAACCCCGACAAGCCCATCGACATAGAGGCTAAGCTCCATCAGCACGATACGCCCTATGGGATCATGACGGGCGCCATCCGCGAGGACAAGGACGACCCCGAGCACGTCAACTACGTGAACAGCACCCACTTCGTCTTCCCCTTCTACTGGGTTGTGCCGCCGCGGGGGCACTCACACGTCCACCTGTATGTGCCCATCGATGACGAGCACACCTGGGACTATAGCGACTACTACCACCGCACTCTGCCGATCAATCACGAGGCGATGCTCCGCCGGCGGCGGGTGATGCCGGGCGTGGATCTGCTGCCGGATCGGCGGCGCAAGCGCAACATCGGAAACGGCCTGCTACAAGACCGGCAAGCGATGCGAGAAAAGCGGAGTTTCACTGGCATCGGGGACAACCCGCATGAGGACGAGGGCATTCAGGAGAGCATGGGCCCCATCTGCGACCGCTGGAACGAACACCTGGCAGGGTCGGATGCGTCCGTAATCCACTTGCGGCGCCGCCTGTTGGAGGTCGTGCATGCGTTCATGGAGGGCGAGGCGCCTCCAGGCACTCAGCCCGAGTACCCGTATGAGCAGATCATCAGCCATCGCAAGCTGGTGCCCAAAGACGTGCCGTGGTACGAGATCGGCGACTACCCAGCCGAGGACTTGATTCCCGACTACGCGGCGGAGGTGGCGGGCTAATGCAGACGGCGAAAAGCAGCTGGCTGATCAAACCAGGAAGCGGCCAGTACGCCGACGTCGACGGCATTAGGACCTATTTCGTCAAGCGGGGGAGTGGACCCGCTATCGTGTTGCTCCACGGCCAGGCGCCGGGCGCATCGGTCCACATTATGTGGGACCGCCAGATCGAACCGGTCGCACAGAGTGGCTTCACGGTCTACGCCTTCGACGGAGTCGGCTTCGGCCGTAGCGAGCACTCAGACGACTACACGCGCGAGCGCCGAGTCCGACACGCGCGTGCGTTCCTCACCGCGATGGGCATCGAGCGCTGCACGCTGTGGGGTCAGTCGGACGGGTCCAACTTGTCGTGTCGTATGGTGCTGGATGGCGATCGGAGGGTCGATCGGCTCATCCTCCAGGCGAGCGGCAGCCTGTCGCCCCGACCACCAACGCTCAGCGAGGAGGCACAGCGGGCGCACGCCGAGGAGCGGGCGGGGTACACGCCGTCGCTCGAAAACGCCCGTGCCTATTTACAGGGGTCCCTGGTAAACAAAGCGGCCATTACCGATGAGTTCGTCGAAGAGTTCTACGCGATGAGCAGCGGGAAGAATCAGGAGGCGTTCCTGGCCCGCCAGGCCATTCCCACAGCCCCCATCTACGACGAGTTGTACAAGATCGACATCCCCAAGCTCATTTTCTGGGGCAAGAACGACAGCAGCGGGCCCGAGCGCGGAGTGGCCCTATTCCAAAAGTTCCGCGGGGCAGAGCTGCACATCTTCGACAATTGTGGCCA
>DASXTD010000020.1:0-2115 GCA_036505655.1 Chloroflexota bacterium | reverse complement strand
GCACGTTGCCTTCCGGCCAGTAGACCTGGACATTGCCCGGACGAATGTCCGCGACCTTGCAGGTGGCGCGGAGCTCGCCCACATCGGAGCGCAGGACCAGCGCGCGGCCTTCGCTGATCCCGATCCGAGCGGCGTCCTCGGGACTTATCAGCACGTCGCTACGGCGAGCTCCGACCAGCGTATCGCGATCGCCCTGAACCATGCTGTTGAACTGGCGTCCCCGCCGACTGGAGAGCAGAAACCAGCCTTCGGGTACGTCTAGCTCGGGAGGAGTCAGGGCGGCGAAGTGCGCCTTGCCGTCTCGCGTCGGAAAGCTCCCGTTTTCGCACAGGCGAGGGCCGCCCCACTGGAAGGCGTCGCCCTTGCGCTTTAACGTCTGAATGCCATCGTAGGCAGGAATCACCTGGGCGATCTCGGCCCGGATAGCGGCCGCGTTGGGGAAATGGATTTGGCTCTGGCGCTCTGGGTGCACCCGCTCGGCCAGCTCCATGAGGATCTCCCACTCCGAGCGGCTTTCGCCGATCCGTCGGCCCGGGATCTCGGGATTGAAGTAAACCCGGCGCTCGGTGGAGGTCTCGGTGCCGCCGCCCGACTGCTCGTAGCGGGTACGGGCTGGTAGGATAATGACCGTCTCGGCGGGCTCCTCCAACATCTGGGTGGTGAGCACAATATCCTGGTGGACCCGCAGCGGCACGTTGCGGAGGGCCTGGGCGACGTAGTCCGGCTCGGGAAGCGTCTCCAGGAAGTTGCCGCCGACCGAATAGAGCACGTCGAGCTTGCCCTCGTAGGCGGAGTCCAGCATCTCGACCGCGGTGTAGCCCAGGTCCGACGGCACTTCAAACCCATAGTGGTCGCTGAAGCGCCGGCGGGCCGTATCGGAGCTCAGCGCGTCGCCGCCGGGCAGCGACCACGGCACCGCGCCCATCTCCGCTCCGCCCTGGACGCCGCTGTGGCCACGAATTGGCATCAGGCCAGTATGCTCGCGTCCAACATTTCCGCGGGCCAGGGCCACGTTGGCGATCGCCTGGACGTTCTGCACGCCGAACCGGTGCTGGGTGATGCCCATGCTCCACACGAAGATCGCGCTCTTGGCATGGGCGTACATGTGGGCGAAGCGCTCCATTTCGGCCCGCGACGCACCAGAGCTAAGCTCGAGGGTATCCCAATCCTGCCTGGCCAGGTGCTCGCGCATCTCGTCGAAGCCGACGGTATTCACATCGACGAAGCTTTGATCGAGCGCGTTGATCTCGATCAGGCATTTCAGCACGCCGTTCAGGAACGCGATGTCGCCGCCAGTGTGGATCTGGAAAAAAGCGTCGGCGAGCTTGGTTCCGAAGACGGCGCTCTCGAACACGGAGGGCACCCAGTACCGTTCCAGACCGGGCTCGCGGAAGGGGTTGATGACGGCGATCTTGGTGCCCTTTTGTTTCGCGTAATAGAGGTACTTCGTCGTGACAGGCTGGTTGTTGGGTACATCGCTGCCGATGAAGACGATCAGGTCGCTGCCAATCCAGTCGCTATACGAGCACGTGGAGGCGGCGGCGCCCACTGATTGCTTCAGCCCGGTGGTGCTGGGAGCGTGGCAGACGCGGGACGAGTTGTCGACGTTGTTGGTGCCCAGGAAACGAGCCACCTTTTGGGCGACGTAGTAGACCTCGTTCGTGATGCCACGTGAGGTCAGATAGAAAGCCAGGCGGTTGGGGTCGATGGCTCGGATTCGGCCGGCAATGAGGTCGAGCGCCTCGTTCCACGATACGCGGCGGAAGCCCGCATCGCCGCGATGGCGCAGCATGGGGTACGGCAGACGCCCGAGATCGCGCAGCTCATTGGAACGCAGTTTTCTCAGTGCCGCGACATCGCCAAGAACCGCCGGATCGAGGGCCGGCATGGTGTTGAGCGGCAGAAGATTGAGGCGGACGGTGCACAGGTGGATGCCGGTCATGGTGAAGTCGCGCATGCCGGTGGTGCCCAGAGCGCAGCCATCGCACACGCCGTCGTTCAAGATACGCCAGGCGAAGGGCAGCTGGCGCCGATTCTTCCATACCGCGCGCAGCATGTCGGCGTAGTGGTTGGGCTTGACCTGACCGAGCCCATTGGGGATGAGCCCAGCCCAAT
>DASXTD010000019.1:0-3856 GCA_036505655.1 Chloroflexota bacterium | reverse complement strand
GTACTTGCTGGAGATCCGCCGCTTTGACGCGGGTGATGTGCCGCAGCCCACCACCGTCGATCACATTCGGTCTCCGGGAGCGGGCGGGCCGGTTCCGCCTCCTGCCTCCTAGTCCATCATCCGAGGGGGAGAATCGTGGCCACCTGCACCTACACTGTGCCGGACAAGGACGCCTCGGGTGACAACTTCTATGGGCAGTTCATCTGCTCCCAAGCCTACATCGACTACTTTTGGTCCACCTACGGGTTCAGCGGGAACAAGGATTACTGGGATGATGGCTTCGGCTGGGAGGATCCCTGCAACGTCGACAAGCCCCTGGCTCGTACCTTCAACTCGCTGTACATGCTCACCTACTCGGCCAACGACTATCTGAACGACAGCTACAGTTCTCCAATTCTGAACTGGGCGCGTCGGTACGTCCGCGAGAACATCGACGATCTGCGCTCTTTGTGCGGTGATGGCACGGCGGTCGCCAGTTCCTTCAGCGGCATCTTCGTCGACGACCGCGTGGAGCTCTATCTCGGCATGTGGTACGGCCAGGCCGTCCCTGAACGCGCGTCGACGTTCGTCCACGAGGCACGTCACATGGGTGACAAGGACCACAATGCACAGTTCCCGCCCGGGTCGGTGTTCGGCGCTGGCAACGACGGCGCGGACTCGGACTGGAACTATCAGGGCGCCTGGATGTACGAGACCCTCTACCTGTGGTGGTTCTACGCGGCAGGCGACAGAACGACCTCGGCTATGCGCCAGCGCGCTCGCCAGATGGGCAACCTCTACCTGGATAATGCCTTCGCCACCAGGCCGCCTTACTCTATCTAAACCTCAATGCCGGTAACTAAAGAAGTTCGCTCGTTCCGGTGATAGGACCACGACTCGCCACGAGCGCCGGTCGGCGGGGCATATCCTGCCAACCGGCCACGTGCCAGACTTCTGGGGCCGGACCAGGCTCCCGAGGAGGCACCGATGAGCGCGCCGGCCACGCCCCCCGATCCGCCCGATGACGACTACATCTTGGGTCGAACCTCCGAGGAGTACCGACGCCTGCGCTGGCAGGCTCGGCTGTGGGAGCCGACCACCGCCCGAGTGCTCGACCAGGTCGGCATCGGGCCCGGCATGTGCTGCCTGGATGTGGGCTGCGGACCGGGTGAGGTCATGCGGCTGCTGGCCGAGCGGGTCGGTGCGTCCGGCCAGGTCACCGGGGTGGACAACGACGGCCGGCTGGGTCGCGAGGCGCTGGAGATCCTTCGGGCCACTGTCCCTGGCTGGTTTGAGTTCGTCCACGCCGACGTAGAGGCCACCGAGGAGCTTCCCGGCGGGCCGTTCGACCTGGTGTATTCGCAGGATAGCTCGTGGGAGGCGAGGAGATGCCAGAACCAATCGGCAACGGGCCGGATGACGGAGACGAGAAAGGGATTGACGAGGCGATTCTGAAGAAAATCGGCGGCGAACTTCCTCTGTACCGCCTTCCCTTCGATCCCGGGTCGGGCTGGTCGGTCGGTAATGGTAACTGGGATGACCCGCAAGGAGGTCACGGTGTCTCCCAGGCCTACGCCTTCGACATTGGCCACGCAGCCAATGCGAGTGGTAAGACGGTTCGGACGGCGAGGTCGGGATACGTGGCTTCGGTCCGAAATGATATCATCCTGAACGCGGGCAGCTGGAAGGACGATGACTGGGCCAAATACCTCGCCGACCATCCAGGGGAGACAAGAGAGGCGATTGGTGGCGGAAGCCACGTCTTGATCAGACAAGCTGATGACACGGTAGCCGCGTATCTTCACCTCACGGCGAACCAGTCCCTTGTCACTAAGAAGGGGCAGTTTGTTGCGCAAGGCCAGCCTATCGGCCTCGCCGACAACACGGGCAGCTCCGGGGGGCCACATCTGCATTTCGATGTGCGGCTCTTTTGGAACGCGTATACGGATTACGGACCGACAATTCCTGTCCAATTTCAAGATGCGAATCATATCGCATGGCGCCCGCGTGATGGACAGCCACTGGAGCCCGATAATAATTATCGCCTCCAAGAAGGTTGGCGTTGGTGTAAGAAATGTTTGGGACTGTTCTATGGTGTCAAACCGCTCTCAGGCAGTATTGGTGGAGTTTGCCCAGCCCAAGGCGCGCACGAGCAGGGTTCGAGCGTCAACTACGTTCTCGCCTTCAGCGCCGTGATGATTCCGGCTGGACAGTCTGGGTGGCGGTGGTGCCAAAAGTGCCAGGGGCTGTTCTATGGCGGGAATCCCGGTTCTGTATGCCCCGCGGGCGACGCGCATCACGTCGGTAGCGGCAACTACAGCCTCGTCCTCAATATGCCTGCGGCGCCCGGCCAGCACGGATGGCGGTGGTGCCAAAAGTGCCAGGGGCTTTGGCTAGAGCACGCCGGATCGAGATGCCCTGCAGGAGGCGAGCACCACGTTGGTACTGGCGAGTACATGCTGTGGAAGATGCGGGGTGAGACCTCCCAGCAACATTGGCGGTGGTGTCAGAAATGCCAAGGGCTATTCTTTGGAGATAATCCGGCTTCTGTGTGCCCCACGGGTGACGGGCATCAGGTCGGCAGCGGCAACTACATCCTGGTCCATGATATGGCCGATGCTCCGGGGCAGCCCGGGTGGCGGTGGTGCCAAAAGTGCCAGGGGCTGTTCTATGGCGGGAATCCCGGTTCTGTATGCCCCGCGGGCGATGGCCATCACGTCGGCAGCGGCAACTACACGCTCCTCCTCTAGTCAGCTACAGCGGCTCGCGCTTCCGGGTGACAGTACCGCGGCCGCGCAGCCCAATGGGCTGCAGGGGCACCGTTCGTGCCTGTCACCGGAACGGACGATTCTCTGTAGAGGGCGTCTGAGAAGGTCATTTGGTGGCCAGGCGGCGCACCAGCAGCTGGATCATGGCCAGGTGGATGATCTCCTTCGAGGCCGCCGGGAGGAACTCGTGGCCCCTTGCTCAGCCGGCAAAGGCGGTCCAGCCAAGCAAAGGACTGCGCTGCCATCCACCTGCGGAGGATCACCGCGAGCCATGGGACCATTGGCGGCTCTACTCCTAGGGGTAGCCAGAGGCGCCGCCGTCCACCATTAGCACGTGCGGCACAGGGCACGCGCTGCTGCAGCAATACTAGGGTGTTGGTTTGGGGAGTGTCGGCAGACCTCGGTTTGCCCGACCTGGATACTGCTCCACCTCCTTGAGCACGTGCATGATGAGCTCGGCCCGCAGATCTCCCTCGGGAAGCTGCTCCTGCAGGCGACTGAGCGCTAGTCGAATCACGTCCGCGGCCGTGATGGAGACCCCTTCAAGCTGAGCCTGTGCAGCGATCCGCCGGATCCACTCGTGCTGCTCGGCGGTCAGCGATGTGGTCACCTTGTGGTAGGTCTTCGATCCGCCTGTCACCATGCCAGCAGCCTAACCAGTGGACATCTAGATGGAAAGTCGCTGTGGCCGCAGCGGGGAGCAGCCACTGAGGTCGGCGCGTGCGTTCCGCGGGTATGGTCCACGCATGACGATTGAAGAGTGGGCCGCCAGCGAGGCTGAACACTTGCTCTCGCCACTGGGCGATCGATGGAAGCACGTCCGAGTCGTCGGCGAGCGCGCCAGCAGCGTAGCTGCGATCCTCGACCGTGAAGGCCGCGACTACTTGGTCGCCGCAGCCTACCTCCACGACATCGGCTACGCGCCTGACCTTCAGCTGACCGGCCTACACCAGCTCGACGGCGCCCGCTACCTCCGGTCTCTTGGAGCGGAGCGGCTAGCTCGCCTCGTTGCCCACCACTCCGAGGCCCGATTCGAGATCCAGCTCCGCGGGTTCGGTGAGGAGCTCACTTGCTACAAGCGCGAGGAGTCGTGGGTCTCCGACGCACTG
>DASXTD010000018.1:0-3999 GCA_036505655.1 Chloroflexota bacterium | reverse complement strand
CGCGAACATCTTTTGGTAGCTGGGAACGAAGTCTTCATCGCGCACGACCAGGGCCGCGTGGCAGGCATTGAGCTTACCGAAGCCGCTGGTGCGCTCCCCCAAAGTGTCGACTTTCTTGAAGACGAGGCGGCCGCCGGCGGCCAGGGGCAATACCAACGTGTCACTGGGGATGTCCGAATTGCGGAGCGGCTCCAGCGCACAGTAGCGGCTGAAGAAGTCAGCTGTGCGTTGGAGGTCGCGACTCTCGAAGACGCCGTGGCTGATGCGGCCGACTTTTGTCGAGGTCTCCTCGCCCATGGCTCCCTCGGGCAGGCGGTCGGGCGCCCAGAACTCGAACTGGTTGCCATCCGGGTCTTCCCACAGGATGCTGATGCCTTCGTCGCCCTCGGCCGAAGTGCGGACAGGATCAGTATGGTTCGCGTGGTTCGCGTCGAGCCGGCGTAGGTGGTCGTCGATGTCCTGCTGGCGGATGAAGTGCCCGTTCCGCGGCAGGCCCTTGCCCAGACCCGCGCTGGGCGGAACGGGCTGCTTCTGCACGAACCCGCCCAGGTGGCAGGGAGCCGCCAGGTCCTGGAAGATGCCGGTCTGCCGCCTCCGCTCGGGCGAAGTAGGCTGGGTGCGGGCACCCAGCACGTTGATGTGGAATTCTTCGAAGCGGTCGATGTCTTCCGTGGGAATGACATAGTGGTCGATCCAATAAATCGTGCCAGGCCGCTGATCGTCGAGCATGAAACCCCTCCCTCGCGTGGAACTGCGACGCCACAATAAATCGAATCGAGTATAGCGCCGCCGGCGATATAATTCGGGCTGCTGAGGAGCGCTGCGTCGGGTGGCTACGGCCGCTGGTCAGGCTCAGCAAAATCAACGGCGCTCGCATCTGAATTTAGTGCGGGCGCCTTCTTTATTGTGGGCGAACCCGCCGTTGGGGAGAGTGCACTCGATGACTGCAACCAAGGATTTCCACGTCGCCGACCTTTCGCTGGCGCCCTGGGGCCGCAAAGAAATCGCCATTGCGGAGTCCGAGATGCCCGCGCTGATGGCGATCCGCGAGGAGTACAGCGGGAGCAAGCCGCTTACCGGCGCCCGTATCGCCGGCTCGCTTCACATGACCATCCAGACTGCCGTCCTGATCGAGACGCTGAAGGATCTCGGCGCTGACGTCCGCTGGGCTTCCTGCAACATCTTTTCCACCCAGGATCACGCCGCGGCCGCCATCGCGGAGAGTGGCACCCCGGTGTTCGCCTATAAAGGCGAGTCCCTGGAGGATTACTGGGAGTACGCCCACAAGATCTTCGAATTCGGCAATCAGGGCCCCAACATGATCCTGGACGACGGAGGCGACGCCACGCTTCTCGTCCACCTGGGAATCGAGGCCAAGCGCGATCCCTCGCTCCTGGCCAATCCCAAGAGCGAAGAGGAAGTCGCCCTGTTCGCCTCCATCGCCAAGCGCGACGCCGGCTGGTATGCGCGCGCCGCCAAGGACATCAAGGGTGTGACCGAGGAGACGACCACCGGCGTGCACCGCCTTTATAAGATGGCCGAAGACGAGCGGCTGCTATTCCCGGCCATCAACGTGAATGATTCGGTGACCAAATCCAAGTTCGACAACGTTTACGGTGTGCGCGAGTCGCTAGTGGACGGAATCAAGCGCGCCACGGACGTCATGATCGCCGGCAAGATCGCGGTGGTGGCCGGCTACGGTCAGGTCGGCAAAGGCTCGGCCCAGGCGTTGCGGGGCTTGCAGGCCCAGGTCTGGGTGACCGAAGTCGATCCCATCTGCGCGCTCCAGGCCGCCATGGAAGGCTACGTCGTGGTGGACATGGACTACGCCGCCGACAAGGGCGACATCTTTGTGACTGCCACGGGCAACATCGACGTCATCACACACGATCACATGGCGCGGATGAAGCACAACGCCATCGTGTGCAACATCGGTCACTTCGACAACGAGATCGACGTGGCTGGCCTGAAGCAATATGAGTGGGAGAACATCAAGCCCGAGGTGGACCACATCATCTTCCCGGACGGCAAGCGGATCATTCTGCTGGCCCAGGGGCGGCTGGTAAACCTCGGCTGCGCGACCGGCCACCCCAGCTACGTGATGAGCTCCTCGTTCGCCAACCAGGTTCTCGCCCAGATCGAGCTGTACGGGAATCGCGCCAAGTACCCCGTCGGCGTCTACATCTTGCCCAAGGAGCTGGACGAAAAAGTGGCGCGCCTGCAATTGGCCCAACTGAACGCGACGCTCAGCGAGCTCAGCAAGGAGCAAGCCGACTACATCGGCGTACCAACGCAGGGCCCCTTCAAGACCGAGACCTATCGTTATTGAGGTGTGAACGTACTATCATACGTGTATGGCGAAAGAGAAAGTCACCCTCACGCTCGATTCCTCCCAACTGGAGGAGCTCCGTCTCCTGGTTGGCGCGCGAAGCCTGTCCGCCGCTGTGGACAGCGCCGTGGCCGCTCATTTGTCACGGCTGAGGCACCTCGAGGCTGTCGATGAATGGTTGCTCGAGCTCGAGCGCGAGCATGGGCCCGTCCCCAACGAGACGCTCGAATGGGCCGCCCAGGTTGTGGATGGGTGGGCCGCACAGGCTCAGCAATCCAGGAGTGAGCGCGCCGGCTGATGCTCCTGCTCGATAGCGAAGCTCTTTCTGCTGTCTCGCAGGGTCCTCCGGGGCGTCGAGATCGGGTGCGTGCTCTCATCGGCGCGATGCGGGGACGGTCACTTCCGGTGGGAACAGTGGCAGCGGTACTGGCCGAAGTCGTGCGTGGCCGTCGGCAAGACGCCGAAGTCTTTGCCAGCCTTCGACGCGAACGGGTCGACGTATATCCAGTGGACGCACGGGTTGGAGTCAGGGCCGGGCAGTTGCTTGGCGCGGCCCGCAGCGGCTCGGAGCGCGCCGTAGACGCGTTCATAGTCGCGGTGGCCGACTTAGCCGGCGGAGCGGTGATCGCAACCGTCGACGCGGTAGACCTCGAACGCTTTGCCGGCCATGCCACCAACGTGTCAGTGGCCGATATTCTGGGCTGACCCTCCGGTCCCCTCTGCCCTAGAAGCTCCGCGCGCTCCATCGGGATGGCGCTCCACGCCCCTGAGAAGCGAGTCTCAACTGGCGGCTTGGTGGTCAGACCGGGCGCCGATGCGAATACAATGCCCTCATTCAGTTGGAATCGGAGGGTGAGATGGAGGGCAAGTCAGAGTTTGGCTCAGACGTCTGCGTAGAGATGATGCAGGCCTACGGCATCAAATATGCGCCCACCAACCTGGGGGGCACCTTCCGAGGCCTGCTCGACTCGGTCTTGAACTTCGGACACAACCAGACTCCAGAAATCATCGAGTGTCTGCACGAAGAGATCGCGGTCTCGATCGCCAACGGCTACTCGAAAGCGACTGGACTTCCCTCAGTGGCGTTGGTGCACAACGTGGTGGGCACTCTCCACGCCAGTATGGCGATCTATGATGCCTACGTTGCCCACACGCCGGTGATCGTCATGTCCGGGACCGGACCGATGCGCCTCAGCACTCGTCGGCCCTGGATCGATTGGGTGCATACGGCCCTCGTGCAGGGCAACCTGGTGCGCGACTACGTGAAATGGGACGACCAGCCGTGGGACGCTGAAAGCGTGCCCGAGTCCTTTATGCGCGCCTATCGCATCGCCATGACCGAGCCGCGCGGCCCCGTCTACATCGCCCTCGACGCGGATTGGCAGGAGTACAAGCTGCCCCAGCCGGTCGATATCCCGGACATCGCCAAGTACCCGGTCCCGACCGGCCTCCAGGCTGATCCCAATGCCCTCAGAGAGCTGGCCAAGCTGATCGCCGCGGCGGACATGCCGCTCATCGTCGCGGACCGCGTCGGGCGCCACCCCCAGGCCGTGCAGAGCCTGGTGGAGCTGGCCGAGCTCGGCTCGATCCCCGTCATTGACGGCGCCGGCGCCATGAACTTCCCGAACTCACATGCCATGGACGCGACCGGTACAAACCTGATTGGCCAG
>DASXTD010000017.1:0-5419 GCA_036505655.1 Chloroflexota bacterium | reverse complement strand
GCGGTGGCGAAGCTCCTCACCTCCTTTACCAACTCCATCAGCGTCACCACGGCCGGCGACATCGTGGGCGCCAGTGGCACAGCTGCCGCCACCGCGCACCAGAGCGGCGACTTCCAGATCACCTCCGATGGGGCCAGCCCGGCCAATCTGACCTCGACGTTCACTCCGAATGGTGGCTCACCGCAAGCGGGAAGCCCCGGCACAATCTCCTTCCCGTCAGGCACCAATACTACGCTCATTCCGGGCGTCACCCTTACTGGCGCGGCGGCTCCCGGCGGTGCAACCAGCGTCCTCCACCTGGCGGTGGCGACCGAAGGGATAGCGCAGAGCATCAATGATTACTTGAAACAGGCGCTGGGCCTAACCGGCCTGTTCAAGTCGCGATCTGATTCGACCGGCACCCAGGTCACGACCATCAACCACGAGATCGACGCGTTCCAGAAGAGGCTGGACTCCGAGCGGCAGGCGCTGGAGCGAAAGTTCCTCGCCATGGAGAGGGCGCTCGGCCTCCTCCAGCAGCAGTCGGCGGGACTCACCAACCAGCTCAACGCGCTCAGCAACCAGCAAAACTCCAGCCACTAGCAGCAAGAGCGGACCACTGACCGCGTCCTTTACATGATCGACGATTCAGGTTTGAGGGTTTCCCAGTCGCGATCGGGGGCACGCCAAAACGGCGGTCTCCTGCCTCGCCGCTCGGGACGGCGACCTCCGTCCCCAGACATGGACGATTTGGCGTATCTGGTCAATGAGGTGCAGCGCCGGGAACCACCCATTCTCCATGCGCACGCCCGCTTTGCCGACGGTCAACACCTTCATGAGCCCACCGTGCACGTCTTTGATACAGACACCGGCGAGCTCATCTGGCGCCTTCCATTGACCGAATTGGTGCTGCTGGCCGCTCGCTTTTTCCGCCTCAACCCGGGGCTTATCGTGTCATCGGGAACGGGAGACGCCCGCGGACAGCGGCCAGACGCAGCAGTCGCGCCGGATGCGCGGCCGCTGGCACCTGGGATCAATGACCTCGCCTACCTCGCCAACCAGCTGCGCGGTCAGCAGCGGGCGGTCCAGCAGGCCCAGGCAGAGCTGGTGAGCGAAGTGGAAGGCCAGGAACCGACGGTACTGCTGGTGGACAGCGCGACCGACGGCGTGTTGCTCGGGGTCCCCTTGCACGATCTCCTTCGCCTCGCCCGCTACCTCCGCCTGGACACCGGTCTGGTCTTCCAAGGCCAGGGCTAGCACCGGTAGCTGAAGACCTGCGCCAGGTCTCAGCGAAGATAGGTGGAAATCAGGCACCCGTTACGGGCGTCCCCCGTAATTTATTAGGGTTTCCCCCGATGAACGGATCCGGGCTCGGCCATACCATGGGCGAAAGTCCACGCAATGGGAGGCCGAGAGGCTTCGATGGAGAGGATCATGCCCGGCATCTCGCCGTCCGCCGGTCCGCTGGCGGTAACCCAGGCGAGCTTTGCCCGGCCGGAGACGGCACCCAATGTTGCTGACCCACAGGGCTTCGATGAATTCATGCTCCGCCTGCGGACATCGATCAACCACCTCGAGACCCTGATCGCACAACCCCCCGGCTCCCACCAGAAGGACCAGGGGCTGCTCGGACTCTCCGGACTCAACCAGAACTTTGGAGTCTCAGGGCTTGCTGGCAGCAGCCAGAACGTCGGACTGCCAGGGCTCCCCGGCGCCAGCCAGAACCTTGGTCTCCCGGGTCTTCCTGGCGCCAACGACCTCGAGAAGCCGCTCTTCTCAGCCGGTTCGGTCCCGTTTCTCACCGCTCTCTCTCCCTCCCCGGGAGCAAGCGGGCTGTTGGCAGTGGCCAAAGGCGGCTACACCCCGGGCCTTGGAACCAGCCCCAATGGGGGGCGAATCGTGCAAGCCGCCACTCAGCTCCAGGGATCACCCTATGTATGGGGCGGAAGCAGCCCGTCTGGCTTCGATTGCAGCGGCTTCACCTGGTACGCGGCGAAGCAGGCAGGCATCACGCTTCCGCAGCACGACCTGGCCGGCCAGAAGGCCAGCGGCGGCCATGTGGACCAGGCCGATCTTCAACCCGGCGATCTGGTCTTCTTTCAGAACACCTACCAACCCGGCCTCTCCCACGTGGGAATCGCCCTGGGAGATGGGCGGTTCATCCATGCCGCTTCGGAGACCCAAGGAGTGATCGTGAGCCATCTCAATGAGCCGTATTGGGCGCAGCGTTACGTCGGGGGGACCCGTCTGTGAGCCTGCTCAGTACGATGCGGGCCAGCGCTTCCGCCCTCACGGCCGAGCGCGCCCGCATGGACATCGTCGCCAATAACGTGGCCAACATCAACACCACCCGCACTGATACCGGCGGGCCCTACAAGCGCCTTCAGGTGGTATTCAGCCCAGATCGTCCCCAGACGTTCATGGCCCGCTTCGCCGCTTTCTTTGGTCGGGCAGAAATGCCGCGCGGCGTCCAGGTGAACCGGATCAAGGAAGACACCGCGCCACCCAAGTTCGTTTACGACCCGACCCACCCTGACGCTGACGCCAGTGGCTTCGTCCAATATCCCAACGTTGACATTGTGCAGGAGATGACCGACATGATGGGGGCTACGCGCGCTTATGAGGCAAATGTGACCGTGATGAACGCAGCCAAGTCTATGGCCATGAGGGCCCTGGACATCAGGGCGTAACCATGGCCATTACACCCATCTACTCCAACCCCCCCATGCCAGGTGCGATCTCCCCCCTACCCGCCCCTGGGGCTATGGGGCCCGGGGCTACTGGACCAGCCGCGCCGACCGCGCCGCTCGCGCCCACCAGCGACAGCAAACTGGTAGGCGGTACCCCATCCCCCGCCAGCACAGATTTCCCCAATATGCTCAAGAACATGCTCGGCCAGCTCAACGACCTGGCGCAGCAAGCCGACGGCCTCGCGGCTAAGGCCGCTGGTGGTGAGGATGTCGATCTGCATCAGCTCATGGTGAGCATGGACACCGCGAGCCTCGGCTTCGATCTCGGGGTGCAGGTCCGCAATCGACTCCTCGAGGCATATCAGGAAATTACCAAGATGTCGGTCTGATGATGACGCGACCCGGAGGTCTCCACAATGATAGGTAGTTTGCCCATGGGCCCCATTACGAACTTCACGGACCGCCTCCAGGGCCTGATGCCTCCGGTCTGGCAGCGTCTCACCGGGGTTCAACAAGCGATCATCGGGGCCGGCGCTCTCGGCAGCGTCGTCCTCCTCTCCGGCTTCCTTGTCTGGTCGCAGCAGCCGGAGTACGCGCCACTCTACAGTGGCCTGTCACCGGAGGATGCTGGCGCGATCACCGGGCGGCTTAGGGAAGCCAAGGTCCCCTACACCTTCGATAACGGCGGCACCATCCTGGTCCCCAAGAAAGACATCTATGACACCCGATTGACCTTGGCCAGCCAGGGCCTTCCGACCGGTGGTCGAGTCGGGTTCGAGATCTTCGACAAGACCAATTTTGGGATGCCGGAGTTCGTGCAGCAGCTCAATTATCAGCGCGCCCTCGAAGGCGAGATGGAGCGCACGATCGGCCAGATGGCGGGCGTCGATAAAGCGACCGTGCACCTGGTGATGCCGAAAACGGAACTGTTCACCGAGCAGCAGCGCGAAACCACAGCGGCCGTAACCCTGAAGCTCACCCCTAATACCCGACTGCAGCCCTCGCAGGTCACTACCATCCGACATCTGGTGGCCAGCAGCGTGTCTGGGCTCCAGCCCAAGAACGTCGTCCTCGGCGATACCTCAGGCAACCTGTTGGAAGACGCCGCGAAATCCGACACTAGCAGCTCGGCCATCAACAGCCAGCTCGACGCTAAGCGCAGCTACGAGCGGGGAGTCGAGCAGGCCGTTACCACCCTCCTGACGCAAACTCTCGGGCCCGAGAAGGCTGTCGTGCGAGCTAATGCGCTCATGAACTGGGACCAGGTGGACGCACACGTGGAGACGTTCTCGCCGGCCGGCGCCGCACCTCAGCCGCGCAGCACTAAACAGTCGCAGGAGACGTTCTCCGGCCAGGGACTGCCCCCAGAGGGCGGAGTACCCGGCACGACCACCAACGTGCCGCCTATCTATACCGGTGCCGCCGGGGGTGGTGGGCCGACCGATTACAGTCGGCAAGACGTCACCACCAACTTCGAGCTGTCTAAGGAGACGAAGAAGGTTATCCCGGCGCTGGGGTCGGTGCAGCGGCTGTCCGTGGCCGTGATGGTCCCCGACACGGTTGCGCCTGCACAAATCCAGTCTCTCAGCAGTCTGGTCGCAGCAGCGGCCGGGATTGATATCGCGCGTGGAGATACCGTTTCGGTCGCGGCGTTGCCGCTCGATACTTCTAAGGCCGAAGCGGCCGACCAGGCAGCGCGGGATCAAGCACAGCACGAGCTGGAAATGACTGGCGTCAAGATTGGCGGCGCCCTGGCCGCGATTCTGCTCTTCTTCGTGGGGATGAGGTTCATCGGCGGGGGGGTCGGGCGCCGCGGCACGCCCTCGACCGTGGTCATGGAGGGCCAACCCGGAGCTGGCCCGCTGCCCGCGATTCCTGGACTAGAGGATTTGACCGCTGTGCCTGGAGCCGCTGGCGGCGCCGTACCAGCAACCACTGCTCCGCTCGAGCTGCCTATGTCGACGGAGGAACAGCGAAGGATCGAGGAAGAGCGGATGCGGCAGGAGCGGGACGCTCGTATGTCGGAAATGCGCTCGACGCAGCTCGGTCAGCTACAGGAGCTGGCCAAGACCGATCCACAGCGCGTGGCCGAAGTGCTCCAGATCTGGCTGGCCGAAGACCGCCGAGGAGGTCGCTAGGTGGCCAAAGAGGGTCCTCCCCTTACGGGTCGTGAAAAAGCGGCCGCCCTCCTGATCACTCTGGGCGGCGAGCTCTCCGGCGATGTCGCCAAGCACCTGTCCGGCCAGTTTCTCGACCAGGTCACCGCTCAGATCGCCGTCACCCAGGACGTAGCGCCTGAAGAAGCTGGCAAAGTCGTAAACGAGGCCTGGAGCCTGAGCCAGGCTCGGCAATTAGTCGCCGAGGGTGGCCTCGCTTACGCCCGCGACATGCTCGCCCGCGCCTTCGGAGCCGGCTCGGTCGAGGAGCTTCTCCGCCGCGCCCGAGCCGTCCGCGAACCCTTCGACTTCCTCCGCGACACCGATCCCGGCTACCTGATCAACTTCCTGCGGGCCGAGCACCCGCAAACCGTGGCGCTGATTCTCGCCCATCTCAATCCCAAGATGACCGCCGATCTCCTCGCTCGCCTGCCCAATACACTGCGCGCAGAAGTCGCTCGCCGCATGGCCACCATGGATCGCACCAGCCCCGACGTGGTCCAGGAGCTAGAAGAGCTGCTCCGCTCCAAGCTGGCCACCGTCATCGAGCAAGGCACCTCCAACGTGGGCGGCGTGGACTACGTGGTCCGGGTG
>DASXTD010000016.1:0-9312 GCA_036505655.1 Chloroflexota bacterium | reverse complement strand
AGAAGTACGTGTAGACCCAGAACGATCGATCCACCTGTACGGACGGCAGCCAGGACTTCTGCCAGATGCCGTAGTCCGTTTCCTTGAACTCCAGCTGCGGCTTGGGCAGTTGGGACAGCTTGTGTTTGACCTGCGACCAGTTGTCCTGCAGCTCATTTTCTTCGCTCGTCAGCATTGTCCCTCCGTGTGCTCATGGGCCCGCCGGATCAGCAGCCCTATCACGCGGGGGTGATACCATGGCCTCACCGTTTCGGCTACAAAAGACTGCGCGTTAACCATAACGAACGATGATAATCGGGTCCGAAATCGAGGCTGGGGGGCAAACGGATGGAGTGGAGTACTGCCGAGCACGCGCATTGGAACCTGCGCGTCTTCTGCGAGGTCGCCCAGCGCCAAAGCATGACCGAGGCTGCCCGACAGCTCAAGATCAGCCAGCCGGGTGTGAGCATGGTGATCCGGCGCCTCGAACAGCATTACCAGGTGCCCCTGATGACGCGCCTCGGCCGGCGCATCGTATTGACCGACGCAGGCTCAGCGCTCTACCGCCACGCGCTGACCACCCTTGAATCCGGGCAGAATCTAGACGCCAACATCCGGGCCATCAGACGGAGTGGATCGGGTTCGGTCGTCTTCGCCGGCAGCCAATCCGTGATCAATTACCTCATGCCGCCAATCCTGGCCAGCTTTCATCGCGAGCACCCTCGCGCCGTGGTGGAAATGGAATCTCTGGATCGCTCGGCCACTCTGGAGGTGGTGCTCGAACGGGGAATCGAGTTCGTTATCATGCTGCGCCGTCATGCAGTGGCGAGCCGGAAATTGGTCGTCGAACCGTTCCGCCGGGAACCGGTAGTGCTCGTCGCCTCACCGCAGCACCGGCTGGCCGAGATGGCCAGCCCGACTCTGGCTGACGTCGCGGGGGAGCCATTCATCTACCAGTCACGCGGCATGGAGCGCATTTCCTTGCTCGAGGAGCTGCTCGGCAAGGAGGCGGACGTCCACTTCAGAGTGCTCGTCAAAGCCAACATCGAAGCGGTCAAACGCCTCGTCCGTGAGGGGGTCGGAATCACGGCGATCGTCCAATTCGCGGTGGAGGAAGAGCTGGCCCGAGGCGATCTACAGATCGTCAACGTACCTGGACTGGAGCTGAACGATGACCTCGTGTTCGTCTATCAGCTCGAGCCTCACTTCAGCCGCCTGGGTCAGGCGCTGATGCACCACATTCGTCAGGAAGGCGGCTCGGATCTCCCTTTGACCGACGACGCGGTCGAGCCTCAAACAACCGAACCTGCTGCGCTCGTGTCGGCATGATCCTCGGAAAGTAGGCAGGCTTTCGACCATCACGCAGTGTGATGGAGAAACACTAGCCTCCCGACATTGGCCTCGATACACTCGCTGACGAACGTGAACGACGCGTAGCGATGAGCGGAGCGGTCTCGGGCCTAAACGTCCGAGTGGGGCCGGAGATCCGGCCGTTCAAAAAGAAGGGAGCACCCAATGCCAGTATTTCGCCTCGGGGCTATTTCCCGCGATGGCAAGCCGCGCCCAGTAATGGTCGTGCAAGACAAGCTCATCGATGTTCAGGACGCTATTGCCGCCCAGGGCATCAGCGCCCCGGCCGTTGAAGGCCGACTGGACGTGCTTCCCATGCTCGACGATTGGGATAACTGGCTCCCCGTCCTCCATAAGGTGGCCGACGCTGGCGGACCCTCCACCAGCGCCGAAGGAGCTCGATTCCTGGCCCCCATTCGTTATCCACGCAAGCTCCTGATGGCCGGCGCCAACT
Organism: Chloroflexota bacterium; assembly: GCA_036505655.1. Taxonomy (GTDB): domain Bacteria; phylum Chloroflexota; class UBA6077; order UBA6077; family SHYK01; genus DASXTD01. Next base: position 7,529 of record DASXTD010000016.1, on the reverse strand, counting down.
ATTCCGACCACATCAAGGAGATGGGCCAGGAGGTACCGGACAAGGCGAAAACCAGGCCCTACTTCTTCCAGAAGCCGCCCACGACCTCCATCATCGCGCCCGGGGAGTCCGTAGTGATCCCCCAGGAGGTGAATCAGGCCGACTGGGAATCGGAGCTTGTCGCCGTCATCGGACGGCCGGCCCGCAACGTTTCCCCTGCCCAGGCCATGGACTTCGTCGCTGGCTACACGGTGCTCAACGACATCTCTTCCCGAGATCGGCAGGCCCGCCGAGATTGGTACGGTCCGTTCTCGTTCGATTGGATGCAGGGCAAGGGCTTCGAGGGGTTCGCTCCTATGGGACCGACCATCACGCCATCCGAGTTCGTCTCCGACCCCCACAACCTACGCATCACTTGCTCGGTCAACGACGAGATGATGCAGGATGGCACCACGAAAGACATGATTTTCGACATCCCCGAACAGGTCGCCTACCTGAGCCACCTCTTTACCCTCGAGCCCGGCGATTGCATTTCCACAGGCACTCCGGCGGGAGTTGGTCGGCCACGTGGGATCTTCCTGCAGCACGGCGACCGCGTCGTATCCGAGGTGGAGAGTATCTGTCGGCTCGCCTTCCAGATGGTCAAAGAGAGCTGAGAACGATGCGCAGCGCAGCGGAGCGGTCTCGGGGCTCAACAACCGATGGGCGGATCTGTTGCGGCCGTTAAACAACACCCAAGCCCCTCCCATCAATCGGAATGAAAGCTGGATCCGCGACCCGAACGGGGCGTTCGGCGTCTGGGACCGCTGGGTAGCCTCCACGGGCGTGCCGGTCCATGAGGGGTATTTCGTGCCGGATATGCGGACGATCGAAGTCGGCTGGTGGGAGGAGCGCAAGTGCAACGCGGCCTTTCTCAAGCTGGCCGGTTTTGATGGCATCTGCGAGGCGCGGGTAAGCGAGATTCCGCCGGGCGGGACCACGGCCGAGCTGAAGCTCGCGGTCGATGAGGCCGTCTACGTCATTGGCGGCCGCGGCATCACCACGATTTGGAATGAAAGGACCGGCCAGAAAACGAGCTTCGAGTGGCAGGAGAACAGCCTCTTCTTGATCCCTCGCCACCACTACCATCAGTTCAGCAACGTGCAGGGCGAGCGGCCCGCGCGCCTCTACCACTACAACTATCTGCCGCTCATCATGATGGGCATCCCAGATCCGGCTTACTTCTTTAATGGTCCGATGGTTCCCACCGATGGCAGCATCGACATGGCCGGGCTGTATTCGGAGGCGAAGCAGGCGACCCGCCTTAACGGCGCCCCGGGCAGCGGCAACCTGTGGATGGGCAACTTCTTCCCGGACATGGGCGCCTGGGACAAACTCGAGGCGGGTGGTCATCGAGGGGCGGGAGCCCGCAACGTCGCCCTGTGCTTTCCAGGCTCTCCGATTACCGGGCATATGGCCTTCTTTGGCTCGCGTACGTACAAGAAGGCCCATCGCCATGAGCCCGGGGACTCGATCGTCATCCCCACCGGCGAGGGCTTTTCTGTTCTTTGGCAGGAGGGCCGAGAAAAGGTCTTCGTTCCCTGGCAGGAGCGCAGCGTGTTCGTGCCCCCCAACCAATGGTGGCACCAGCACTTCAACGTGGGGTCGCAGCCGGCCCGCTACCTGGCGTTTCACGTCATCCCGGGCATTTTGACCTACAGCAATTTGGCCGAGAGTGTGGCCCAGAACCAGATCGAATACCCGGACGAAGACCCCTGGATTCGTCAGACCTTCGAGGCCGAGCTTGCCCGGCGCGGACTCACGTCATTGATGCCCGAGGGCGCCTACGAGGACGTGAACTACCAATGGAAAGCGATCGACCTGTAATCCGGGAGGGGAACATGAGCCGGGGACCCGCGCGGTTGTCCGGGTTGATGGTGAAGGCCGTAGCGATCTTGATGGTATGCGCCTGTGCCGGCCCCGCCGCTGCCCCGCGGCCGCAAGAAGCGGCCGATGCTCAGTCAAGCCCATCCCGGACCAAATCGTTGACCGTCGGGGTCACTAGCGCGCTTTCGGCGATGGGTATCGCAGGCGGCTCCTCCGTCATCGGGGGCTGGATCCCGATGACCGAGATGCACACCGACGGCTTGGTCACATCGGACATCAACGTGCGTCAACCGATTGGTCGCCTTGCGGAACGGGTTCCTTCCCTGGACGACGGTTCGATGTCGCTGTTGACGGACGGCCGGATGCGAGTCGCGTTCACATTACGCAAGGGAGTCACCTGGCACGACGGCACACCCTTCACAGCTCAGGATCTGGTGTTCACCTACCAGCTCGGAACGAATCTTCCCAAGGGCGAAAGTGACCCCATCACGCTCATGTCTTCGGTAGAGGCACCGGATCCATCGACCTTCGTGATCTACTACAAGCAAGCCTATCGTCTTGGTGCCCTTCTGGGGCCGCTGATGTACTGGCCCCTGCCAGAGCATCTGCTGGGGAGCGGCTACGCGGCGCTGGCGACCAGCAAGAATCAAGACGACCTCTTCCGTGACCCCTACTGGACCTCGGGCTACGTGAACACAGGAGCATTTAGGCTTACGCGCTTCGAGCCCGGCGTGGGGATGGACTTCCAGGCCTACGATGGCTACTTCCTGGGCCGACCCAAGATTGACGCCATTCACATCAAGATCTTCAACGACGATTCCGTTTTGCTATCGAGCATCCTGGGCGGCGCGGTCGATCTGACACCGGAGCTGGCGCTGCGACAAAGCGCGGGCGTGCCACTGCGGGACGCGTGGAAGAGCAACGGTGAGGGGACGGTCTACGTCTCAGACAATGCGATGCGCTTGCTCTCGCCCCAGATGCGTCCGCCAATTCAGATCGAGCCAGCCGTGCTGGACCCCCGAGTGCGCACCGCGCTGCTGCATGCGCTAGACATTGAAGCCCTCTCGGATGCGGTAAATGGAGGTAACCCCCAGCTCGCTGCGTGGTCTCTGCTTTCCAAGGCCGATCCGCTCTACCAGGTAACGAAGGATACGCTGCGCCCATTCAATTACAACCCGGACCGAGCGAAAGCGCTGCTCGGCGAGGTCGGCTGGACGCCGGGGACCGACGGCGCGCTCCGCAACGAGACGGACGGCCGTCTCTTCCGCACTGTGATTTGGGCGAGCCTCGGCACGGACGAGGAGATCGGCGCATATGCTGACTACTGGCGGAAGATCGGTCTCCAGGTCGAGGAGCACGCCATTACCGCGGTGGAATCGCGTGACAATTCCGTGCGGGCGCAGTTTCCCAGCTGGGATATCGCCAGTGTCGACGCCTTCTCCACGATGGCCAATCGGGCATCGAGCGCAGAAACGCGTTGGATCGGCAACCGCAACGGCTACGAAGACCCACAAGCCCGCCGACTGTCCGCCGCGTTCCAGACCAGCCTGACCCAGAACGAGCGCGCCCAGGCGATGCGTGCGCTCAACGAATTCTTCATCAGCCAGATGGTAGCGTTACCAACGTTCTACCAGGCCGCGTGGATCGCCGAGCGCAAACGCATCAAAGCATTTGGGGACTTCGATGGTGGATGGGGCGCACACATCGGCGTGAACGGATACTGGGGGAGCTACTACCGCGACGCCTACCTGTGGGACAGCGAATAGAGCGTCTGCTGCCTTGTCTTCGAGATCGTCCGGGAGACCTGGTGCGCCTGATCACGGCCCCGTCGGTCGAGGCCGAGCTCGCCAAACGCGGCCTCACCTCCCCGCCTGTTCAGCTCGGAACCTGAACCGCCACTGTGAATGCGCTGCGAATGTAGTTCAGCACGTTCCAACGGTCCTCATCGCGCAAATCGGACCGGAAAGCCGGCATGGCCGAGTCTGGATAACCATTGCTGATCCAATCGAACAGCTGCGCATCCGAATGGCCGGCGGCGAGATGGACCCGCAGATCGGCCGGCCTCGGATTCAAGCCCGGCGCAGCCGGGCCGTCGCCCCGCCCCGATTCTCCGTGGCACACCGCGCATCGCTCGGCGTAGATCGCGCTGCCCCTGTCGATGGAAGCCCGGGTGAGCGGGATCGGGTTACGGAGTGGAGGGTTGAGCGTCTCACAGCCACTGGTTCCCACAACTCCACCGACCAGCGCCCCGCCCAAAACCAGCACCAGTAGGAGGCGGATGGGCGGCAGCAACCAGCCTCCAGAGATCTCTACGCCAGAGCTGGGGCTGTCACCGGCGCTTCTGCGCGCTCCCCACGCTCCAATCGATAGAACCAGGTGTAGTAGAGGATCGCGGGCACGGCGATGAGCAAAGCGGCAGCCCCGAATGTGACGCTGAAGTCCCCATCGAGGACCAGCATGCCAGCCAGACCCGCCCCGATACCGCCACCGATATCGAACGCGGTATGGGTGAAGCCAGCGGTTGTCCCCCGCTCATTACGGTCGATGAACTCCATCTGCAGCTGGTTGCTCAGCGGGCGCCCGATGCTGGAGATGGCTCCTCGAGCCAAGAACATCCCGGTGACGAACGACATTGAGGGCACAAATGCCATGGCCAGGAGGAAAGGAATCGAGGCCAACTGGGTGAACACCAGGCTCTTTACTTTGCCCCAACTCTGGACCATGAGCGGCGCGACCAGGATCGAGGCCGATCCTGCCACCGACCCCATGGCCAGGATGGTGCCGACTTCGCTGCCGCTGGCCCCCAGACCCTGATTAAAGAACACGTTGAAGAAGCGGATGGTCAGGCCAAACGCGGCGCCGGTCATGACGCTGAGGAGCGTGAACCGTACGACGATGTCCATATGGGTGACGTTCCGCAACAGCACCAGGTCCTTGAGGCTGCCGACGAATTCGAGTTCCTTCTCGCGCATGAAGGCCAACGGCGTCAGCGCGAGAACGGTCAGCGGCAGCCCCGAGATGAGGGCAATGCGCGCGACGTTGGGATCGACATCGGGGATGCCAATCACCAGCGCCCAGGCCAGGGGCAGCCAGCCGCCCGAGAGATTGCCGACGAAGCGCGAGACCTGCTGGAAGGAGCCGTGGATGCTGAACAGGTGGGCGCGCTCGTGCGCCTCGCTGTTATCCATCATGAACGGCGTGCCGGTCACTCCGTGGAAGGCGTCGCCAAAGCCGCTTACCGCCGCCAGGCAAATGATTAGGAGCGGCTCCATCGTGAACAGCAGCCCGAGCTCGGCGGTGACGGCCACCAGGGTGGCGATGACGAAGGCCCGCCGACGACCGAAGCGGTCGCCAATCATGCCGGCCGGAAGCGCTCCGATGCCGTGGCAGAGCATATTGATGAACCAGAACGCGCCGACGAAGCTAATCGGGAAGCCAACCGCGAGTAGATAGAGGTTGAACATGACGGACCAGATGCCGCTGCCCAACTCGGCCAGCAGCGCGTAGGCCAAGAACAGCTTCGCATTCGGGCTGAATCCGCGGATCGCCTCCCTGTAGCCCATGGGCGCCCCGCCCGCTGCCGCCGCTCCGACCGCGGCCACGCGGCGATCGAGGATCCTGCGCCAGCCGACCAGCACTGCGAACACGACGGCCAGCGATATCAACCCGGCGGCCAGAACTGTGCCGCTCAAGCCACCGCCCAGCGACCCCCGGAAATGGCTTTCGTCCGCGAAGGCCGGCGCTGCGCCGGCGGCCATCGTTATCGTCGTCCCGAGCACCACTGCGCCCCGCAGCAGCCAGCGAAAGAAGGGGGATCGTCGATTGGAGCTAGCAGCGTTCACGTCTCCACCTCCGAGTCCGGTGTGATAGTCTCCGCCGGTGCCAAGGTCTAGCAAAAATCAGCCCAGTCTAGCACAGGTTTGGCCGATTTTCGTGCTAAGTCGACCGCACTTTTCTGCGGTTCGGTTCGGCGGTCCAAGTGCCTGCCGGAAGCGGATCGCGTCACGATAGGCCTCAACGTGGAGTGTGGCGAATAGGCCCCAGCTGAAATCGTGCAGTTAGGCCGCGACGGCGCCCTTGGACCGGAAATACTGCTCGGCGGCCGGATGCATCTGCGTACCTGGACGCAGCTTGGGCATCTGAGCGGTGTAGGAAAGCCCATGGTAGTTCTCCAGGATGCGATCCGCCTCCTGTTCGAGTGCACGCAAGACGGCCAGGACCAGGTCCCCATCGGTATCCGCGGTGCCGTAGACATACAGGTGGCGCCAGCCCAGAGTGAGCAGATCTTCATCCGCACCCGGGAACATCTTGGCGGGGAGGATCATCTTCTGCCCGCCGTATTTGGCAGCCACTGCATCGACAACCGACTCGTCGAGCTTGAGGAATTTCATATCTAGGACGGTCGTGACCTGGCGGGCCCAAGCAGAGGTCCAGTAGATGTGGTGGAAGAAGCCGTTGATCAGTCCACGCTCGGCTACCTGTTTCGCGTTGCTGGGGGAACCATCCGGCTTGGGCGGGACCCACGCCTCAGTAATGGGATAAGGCCCGGGCCAGCTTCCTCCCCAGCTCTCGACGTCCTTTCGATTGAAGCCATGGCCCGCCATGAGCTCGTCGGCGTACATGCCTAGCCCGTTAGTGTTGGGGAAAGCCAGGCATTTCCACGGGAACTTTCGCTCGGAGAGCTCGCGCACGGTGGAGATCCCTTCCGACCGCAGGACGCCCGCCGCCATCCAGGATGGGCGGTTCACCGCTGCGATCACCCGGAACTTGTCGTTTTGGAACTTCTCCTCCGCGAATCCCACCTCGTGCAGCGCAGCCCAATCAAAATAGGTCGCCATGGTCACACCAATCTCACATACGTTGTTGCCCACCGCGCGGCCGTTGGCGAGGTCGGGATGGGTTTGGAGATCGAACTCATAGTTGCTCGATTGGAGCGCACGGCTGATGACCTTCCCCACCTCTCGCCACGGCGACTCGGCGCCGCTGACCGCCATGTGTACCGTTCGCTTCGCCACGTTTCTTCTCCCCCGTTAAGTTCGAGCGCGCGAATTGAGCCCCAACCGACCTACCCTCGGCCGGTCGCTGTACTGAGCTGGTTGACTTGCACGTTGCCCAGCTGACGATAGCCGTCTTCGGTCACGACGTAGCTGGTCCCGCCTTCCACAGCCCGTCCTTCCTTATCTCCGGCGTGAAGCTGGAGTGCTACCACCATGCCGGCCTCAAGCCGATACGGGCGTCTCGCGGGCGGCATTTGCTTTCCGCCCTCATCGACCAGAAAAGAAGGCCCACAACCCTCCGGGATCTCCATCCCCACCGGGTGCACGTCAGACCCCCCGGGATAGATGTACCCGCCGGACTCGATGGCCGAATGAGCGGCGGCGATCAGATCGTCGGACCGGGCGCCTGGCTTCATCCCCGCCAGGAATGCCCTGGTCCCGGCGGCCCACGCATCGACCAGATCGACGGCTTCTGGGCGGGCGGCGCCTACGCTCATGAACACGTGATCGTGCCCGCTCATCCCATTCATGAAGACGTACGAGGAGGCGGTAATAAAGTCACCGACTGCCATGGTCCGTTCCAGGGACTGCACGTACCGAATCTGATTGTCCGGCTCCGGAAAGCACTCGATGCCCATGACGGCGTCCGTGTCAGCGCCGTGGGCGAACAGGTATTGCTGGGCCGCG
>DASXTD010000015.1:0-2942 GCA_036505655.1 Chloroflexota bacterium | reverse complement strand
AACGCCGCGAAGAGAGGAACGAACTCATCGGTTCTGGATTGATACATGAGAACGCCAATCCGCCTGACCGTCCCCGACTGCGGCTGCTGCGCCCCGGCGGCGAGCGGCGCGGCGAGGAGGCTGCCAGCGATCACCCCAAGGAACGTGCGGCGCGGCATCTCGGGCAAGCGGATTGGGTTCATGGAGTCCTCACGGGCTGGCCGCGAGTCTAGCAGGAGAGGCGCACCGTGTCCCGCGTGGGCTCGGTCGAATGGAGCGTCCGTTGGCAATGTTCCGCCTATCGCTTCGACCGCCGACACCCGTCCTTCATGGCGTCAGAGTCGCTCAGGAGATGGGAATGGCGGCGAATGAGGCGCAAGATCGTTCCGCCTGGCATGCATCGATCTTTCAAAGAGCTTTAGGCGGGAAGGCGGCCGGCCGCGCCATCGGACGGAGATTCCACCAGAGAAGCGCAAGGCCATTCGCGACGCGCGGCATCAGGTCTATGGGTGCGGCGTAATGGCCACGATGGTGATTTGCTTCTCTGATGGTCCGTAGTGGAAGAAGATGCGGTATGCCGTTGGCGTCTGGTTCTCGGCGTAGGCCTCGAACACTTCGACACCAAACTTCTTCGACAACGCGGTGTGCTTGTGAGTCGCGAGGCTGGGATGACGCGGATCCTCCGCCAAGAAGCGAAGCGCCTTCCTTACGGCCTTGAGCCGCCGAGCGAGGTCCGGCGAGGCCCCCAGCAGTGCGAGATTAGCCGTGGCCTCTTTGGTCGGTAGCAGCTCAAATGGGATGGCGGTCTACTCGTCCTCTAGGTCCAGTGGCGGGCCAATCTCGCCCGCAGCGGATTGCTTCAGCCCCCGCAAGACGCTCTTCATCGCCTTGGGGTTCTGGTACAGCCAAGCTTCCGCGAGCGGGACCGAAACCTCGGGGGCCAGGAGGATTTGCCCAGCCCCGTTATAGCAGACCGAAAATCGCAGGCCTTCGGCCTTGAATCCGAAGCGCTCCGCCAGCACCTCAAGCGCCTGCGCCACCCCGACCCGCTTCTTGCTGTCTGGGCGAGCCTGGGCCACCTGCGTGAACTTGGTGTCGATCACTTTTACGGTCATGGCTGTGGTCTGCCTCCTAGGTGGGAGAGTCCCACTTTCCCACCGGCTTGTCAAGTGGGAGATGAGGCGGTCGAGCTACCTGTTAACGGGCCTCTTGCAGAGCCGGGTTCGCTGCTCCGGGCCGTTTGAACCTGCCGTTCAATACCAGATCGCTGCGAACAATACGGTCAATGTGAATTGTTTCAGGCAGTTAGCAAGCCCCGATCAAATAGAAAAGTGAGCGTATTGTTGCAGGTATACCCAGCGTAACCGCGAGATTGCGGAGCTATCTCAAGTGCTTGATTTTTTTATTTTTTTTCTGGACAAAGCCCATCTGATAGCGCCCGCCGCCAGGGCCCGAGTGGGCAAAGGCGGGGTCGGCCCTGGTGCCGACCAGATCCACCTCACACCTTCTACACCACGCGCTGCGAACACTCAATGTTGCCTTGTAAGAAAGTCAATTGGATTGGCTGGTTACGCTGGGCACGGACGAGCCGGGACGGCGGAGCGTCCGTAGCAGTCTGGGACGCGTGGGGCAGCACATCATCAGCACAGCGTAAGATTTTAGACGGTCTCTATCTGCTGCGAAAGGAAAGGGCGCTATCACCAAGGCACTCACACCTGCCCCTTCCCAGCCTTCCAACGGTCGAACATGGAGCCGGAATCGGGGCCGTTGGAGGGGTCGTCTGGGTTCGCGGTGGACGGCTCTATATACGTGGGGGAACCTACTGGATCTGTCTCAGCGTTTGGAAGACTGAGTAGGTTCCCGTTTGCTGGTATAAGGCGGGAACCTACACGATCAGCCCCAATATCCATGCGGTTTGAGTAGGTTCCGGACGTGTGGGAACCTACTCGGAACCTACTCGCGGATTCTCTCCAAATTTCTACAGGATCACCGTCCAAATCTGGTCTCACAGACAGCCTCAGCGGAGAGGTCCTGCTGCCGGCCGTTCCTGTCCTGACCAAGACCCCGGTTGTGGTGTCCGTCAGTAGCCGGAGCGCCTCTAGTTTAGACTGCTTCCTCCCCTCGACCTCGGCCATAACCTCGGCCTGCTTCACGTCGGGGGACTTGACCACAATCCTGATGATCGTAACGGCCATTTCCCTCACCGAGACCTCTTCGCGGAATCCGGCCACGGTCAGGCCCTTATTCCGGTCGAAGTCAAGCACGACAGACGGCAGGTCGGCTGGGTCTCCTTCCCGGTGTTTCAGGCACCGCAGCACCCGCGGCGAGCCCTCTTCCTTTGACATGGGCCGGTAGTCCAGTACCGTGCCTGGCTTGCCGACGTTGGCGATGGTCCCGAGCGGCGAGTCGATACCCTCCCGCGCCCCTTTGGCGCCGTGGTGGATCAAGTGGATATGTGCCTGGTGGGACTGCGTCCAGCGGTACACCGCCCCGAGCTTCTCCATCATCTCGTCATAGCCGGCGTTCGAAGCCCCATGCCGAGCTCGGGCGAAGTCGGACAGGGTGTCGATGATGATGAGGGCAGGGGTCACGTTCTTAAGGAGATGATCGAGCCATGCGGCCGGATCCTTGATATCGGACTCGGCGCTCCACACGAGGATTCGGGTCTTGTCGTTGGGGTCCGCTCCGAGCCGCACCATCTGGGCCATCGTTGATCGTGCCCCTTCAAAGGCCAGGACGATCACGAGCCCTTGCGTGGTAGGGCGACCGAGGAACGGCTTACCGTAGGCCACCGACACCGCGAGCTGCGCGGCAAAGGTGGACTTCCCCACCCCAGGCTTCGAGGCCAGCAGCGACATATCGCCCACCGCGAACATCCGATCCACCAGCCAGTCGGTCTGCTTTCCAAGCCGCTGCTGCATTTCGGTGATACTCATCAGTTTCGAGTCACCATCGGCGCCCTG
>DASXTD010000014.1:0-5206 GCA_036505655.1 Chloroflexota bacterium | reverse complement strand
GCTGGGGGTGCCGGCGTGCACGGCGGGCCCTCCCCGCGGACTCGATGAGAAGCCGATAGCGCCGGCTTCCATCCCTTCGCGCACCAGCCGCGCCATGGCCTCCAGCTCTTCGGGATTGGCCTCGCGCTGATAGGCCGACTCGCCCATGACGGAAAGACGGACCGGTGAATGGGGTACCAGGGCGGCGACGTTGACGCCGACTCGTCCGCGGAGATAGCCGAGATATTCCGGAAAGGTCTTCCAGGTCCAGCGGCTGGTGTCCACGTACTTGTCCAGCACTCGCCGGAGATATGCCACCAGCACCTGCAGTGGCTCCTCGCCGTCCGGCACCGGGGCACAGGAGGCGCCACAGTCCCCGATCACCACGGTGGTGACCCCGAAATTGACCACCGGATTGCCGTGAGGGTAGAGCACCAGGAAGAGGTCCATGTGCGTGTGAGAGTCGATGAAGCCCGGCGCGATCACACGGCCCTTCGCGTCAATCTCCCGCCGCCCAGGGCTCAAGCCGGAGCCCACGGCAGCGATGCGGTCTCCTTCGATAGCGATGTCGCCCGCAAAGCCTGGAGCCCCCGTCCCGTCCACTACCATGCCGTTTCGGATCACCAGATCGAACGCCATCGGCCCTCCCTTCCGCCGCCTGCCTGCTCATTCGGCCGCAATGAGCCGAGTATAGACCCCCTCCAACACCGACGCGGAGGGGACCAGGTTTCACCCCCTCCCTAGCCCTCCCCCGTCCGAGGGGGAGGGAACCTCCGCCTTGGCGTTCTTCCCCCGCAGCAACGACTTCGGCCTTTCGCGCTATCATCGTGCCATGCTGACCGCCGAAGACAACACGCTATTGACCCAGGTTGGGCCAGGCACCCCGGGTGGGGAGCTGCTGCGCCGCTACTGGTACCCGGTCGGCTTGCCCCGGGACCTGTCCGAATCGGCCCCCACCAAGTTCATTCGGATCCTGGGCGAGGATCTAGTGCTGTTTCGGGACCGAAGCGGTCGGGTCGGCCTCATCGGGGATCACTGCCCCCATCGGGGCGCTTCGCTCCTCTACGGGCGAGTCGAGGAGCGAGGGATTGCTTGCGCCTACCATGGATGGCTCTATGACACGGCGGGCAACTGCCTGGAAACGCCCGCCGAGCCCGCCGACAGTTTGCTGCACCTCACTGTGAAGCAGCGGGCTTATCCGTTGCAGAAGCGATACGGGCTGTACTGGGCCTATCTCGGCCCGCCGCCCGCGCCACTCCTGCAGCGATACGATGTGGCGGAGGCAGGCCCTATCAAGGCGATCGGGCACGTCCCCCGGCTCGACTGCAACTGGCTGCAGGTGGTCGAGAACAACCTGGACCAATCACACGTTCTGATCCTCCACCAGCAGACCGGCGGTGGCAACAACGCCGGTCGCGGCAGTCCAGTGACCAATACCACCCGCGGCCGCATCGATGAGCTGGAGCGGATCGAATACAACGAAGCGCCATTCGGCATCCAGCGGAGACAGGTCCACAAGAACGGTTATGACGAGACCGACCTCATCGTCTTTCCCAGCACGCAGCGCATCTACAACCGTTTCGCGGTCAAAGTGCCGATCGACGATACGCACACCTACGCCTACAGCGTCGTCCTCGACCTCTCGGTAGACCGCGAACGGGACAGCTATCACGCCAGCGCAGATGTCCACCATGACGAGCAAAACGCCAGCATCCAGTATTACGTCGAAACCATCGGCAAGACGCCTTCGGACGCCGTGCATCCGCAGGCGACCTACCGGATGGACGAGCTGCGGCTCCAGGACTTCACCGTTTTAGAAACGCAGGGGCCCATCTGGGCGAGGGAGCAAGAGCACCTGGCCACCGCGGATAGTGGGGTGGTGCTGCTGCGAGAAGTGCTGAAGCGGGAGATTGAGAAGGTCCAGCGGGGCCTGGATCCGATCGGCGTAATCCGAGATCCAGAGCATGGACCGATTGACACGTTTATCGATAGCCACTTCGAGATGGCCCACCAATTCCCGACCTCTACGGGAACCCGTCCCTAAGGGCCCGCTGACGCGACCAGACCGGTGATGGAGGACTAAATGGCGAGTGATCTGGAGCAGCTCGATCTCGCGAACCTCAACCAGTGGATGAAGGACCACTCGCTGTCTGGGTCCTGGATGCGGGTCGGCGTGGACGCGGAGGGCAGGCCCCAGTCGCGCCCGGCATCGAATGTCAGTGGCTCCGGCGCCTACGTCACCAGGTGGGCCGATCTCTACCCATCCCTGCTACGCGGAGGCGAGCTGGTATCGCTCCCATACGGCCCCATGGAGATGCGTACGGCGGGTGGCCAGCCGGCCGGAGCGCCCAACCGGCCCATCACCATGAACGCCCAGATTCTTATGCCCGGTGAGAGGACCCGCGCCCACAAGAACTCCAAGAACGAGACCCGTCTGGTGGTCGATGCGCCGGCGGAAGCTGTCTTTGTCTGCGATGGGGAGGCGTTCCCCATGCAGCGCGGCGACGTCGTGATCAGTCCAACCTGGACCGATCACGACCACTTCAACCCCGGCTCGAAGCCCGCCGTCTGGATCGACGTCTATGACTGGGGCTATTCGGGTCTCGGCGCGGAGCTCAACGAGCGCTTCTCGCCCGACGATCCCTATCAGAAGATCACACGCACAGATGGATATAGCGAGAAGACGCTTGGCCAACTGGGTCCTGCCTCCGGTCGATCGACCAGCCCGCGACCGCCCGTCCGCTACCCCTGGGCCGGAACCGAGGCCGCCCTAACAGCTTTACGCGAGAACGAGGAAGAAGAGGACCCCTACGAGGGCTTCCAGCTCATGTTCCGCAGCCCGGTGGACGGCGGGCCAACTCTGCCCACCATCGCCTGGCACGTCCAGATGCTCCCCGGCCGCCGCACCACCAGGACGCATCGGCACAACAGCACTGCCTTCTACCACGTGTTCCAGGGTGAGGGCGTGACGGTGGTCGAAGGCGAGCGCCTGGAGTGGACTCAGGGAGATATCTTCCTGGTTCCGCCCTGGACCTGGCACTCCCACCAGAACCTGGCGTCCGAGGACGCGATTCTCTTCTCAGTAGACGACTGGCCCGCGCGTAAAGCCCTCGGCTTCTACGGCGAGGAGCGCCTTCCCTAAGCCCCGTTTAAGGCGAAGAGGCGAATCACGTTGCCGGCTAGCATCTCGTGGCGCTCATCTGGGGGGACGCCGTCGAAGTCACGCTCGATGGCCTTCCTCGAGTTCGGCCAGTCGCTCGCCGCGTGGGCGAAGTCGCTGCCCCAGATGAGCTTCTCGGGCCCGACCGACTCGTGCCGATGCTTGATGCCGATGGGGTCGGACAGGAAGCCCCACAGGCAGTGTTCCTTGATGTACTCGCTGGGCTGCCGCTCCAGTCGATCCAGCCCGTAGAGGCTCTCGCCCAGGTACTTGTAGCGCTCGTAGTGGTCGTCCATCTGGTAGAGCGCGTATTCGAGCCAGCCGATGAGCGTCTCGGCCCAGTAGATTCGTAGCCTGGGGAAGCGATCCCACACGCCCGCGAACGCCATTTGCACTGGCGCGCAGGCAGCGTCGCCGCAGAAGCGGAAGAACCAATGCCGCATGGGATCGGCTGCGAAGGCGCTGTCCTCTTCCCCGGGCGCCGGGCCCTTCTTATAGCTGAACGTCGGCTCATCGCGGCCGGTCATCCGCGTGCTGCCACCGACGGTGTGCTGGGTGATGGCCAGGTTGAGGTCCAGCGCCGCCACCCAGAACTTATCGTCCTCGGGGGTCGGTAGGCCCTTCCCGCTCGGAAATTTGTCGATGGCGACGCCTCTTAGGCCGACCTGAGCGCAGTGCTCGAGCTCGCGCACCGCGTCCTCAACGCCGCTGGTCGGGACCACGCCCATGGGGATGAGGCGGTCCGGAGCCGCCGCCTGGTATTCCTGGCCCAGGTACTCGTTGTAGGCATGCATGAGCGCCAAATAAGTCTCGATGTCGGGCGCCTGCCGCAGGTAGCCGACCCGCGAGAATAGGACCTCGGCGTCGATCCCGTCCTGGTCCTGCTCCTGCACCCGTTGGTCCGGCCCGCCGGTACCACCGGCGGTCCCAAAGCGCGGGACCTGGAGATGGAGCTGCTCTTTTGAGACGTTGACGCTGCGCGTGTAGCCGATGGAGTTCGGCTTACGGTCCCCCATCTGGATGGCATCGCCTGATTCGAGGTGCACGGTCCTGGGCCCATGCTCGCGGTATTTCGCCGGTATGTGGTCGCGCCAGGGATCAGGAGGCAGATCGAGATGCGAATCGCCTGAAATGACCGTATACGTCCGTGCCATCAGCTACCTCCTCAGAGCCAGGTATCCGGCTCGAGGCCGGGGCGATTGGGGTACTTAGCGGCGATCTTGCGCACTTCGGGATGATCAAAGGCCGTCAAGCGACCGTCCTGGTACACGATGTTGTCGCCGATTTGCACCGTCGCTTCGTGCAGCTCCGCCGAGATGTGCACGTTGAAAGGATACCCGGGCGTCGCATGGCTATTCCCGATGTGGAAGTGCATGCTGTGTGCCCCATGGTGCTCGATGAAGGCTCGATAGTACGGATCCGGACATTCGTGCTCGGAGACTTTGGCCAGCGGGTGAGCGCCGCCGTGGAAGCCGCGCATGTCGTAGGCCGCCTCGCCGAGATGGCGGGAGAGGGATTTCAGGAAATCCCGCAGCATATCAGCTTCCCGTCCGCCCCGAATCTCCTTCACCTTCCCCGCCTCAACGGTCATGTGAATCGGCTGACTGAACTGCAGCGGGAGGCCGATGTGTCGCGCCCAATGCGGGCCGTTCTTCTCGAAGATGATGGTCCCCTCGGCGCCAACGGTGGGCAAGCTGGGAAACACCCCCTCCGGGAAAGGGCCGTAGCGGCGCTCAAAGTAATGCGGCGGGACCTGGCCCACCTTCCCCCGCACATCAGTCCCGTTGGGATGCGTGATCCGCCAATCAGCGCCCACTGTCACCATGGCGGCGGAACGCACGCGAATCTCCGCCACTAACTCCCAAGGAGTCAAGGCCCAGCGGCTGGACAACAAGCTGGACGTGGTGGCCATGTTGTAGAAGTAGTTCGGGACCCGATCCTTCAGCTCCCCTTCCGTCCAGTAGTCCGTGAGCTGCGTGATGACGAGATCAGCGCCCGCCATAGCGCCCTTCACGATACCGGGCAGGTCCCAGGCCGGGAGCTCGTCGGAGTCCCGATGCCAGTAGG
>DASXTD010000013.1:0-3409 GCA_036505655.1 Chloroflexota bacterium | reverse complement strand
GGAGAGGGTCAGGGTGGGGGCGTTCTAGCGGGGACTTAGGCTCCGCTGCTTCGTCGCTCAACCAAGGTTCCCGAAGACCAGCTCAACGGTGTCCCCATCGCCCACCTCGAGCGCGGACCTCAAATGGATGTCCGATAGGACCTCAACGATGTCGTTCGGGTACCCGGGCACTTCGGGGTGGATGACGGCCCCTGGCAGCGACCCGTTCACTCGCACCGGATAGCAGTAGCTGAGGCAAGCCCCTGGCTCTGGCGTGATCTCGATCCCCGGCTTCGCCCGAATCCGATTCCAGATCGCTTCGTCGCCCGGCTGGAGGCGCACATTGAACGTCCCCGGAACCGGCCGAAGCCCCAGCTTGGTCTCGAATTGGGTTCGTGCCCACGGTAATTCCGTGAAGCCCACCGCCGCTCCCACCCCACTCGTCACTGCACCGTGGATGGTAACTTCGTTCGTGGCGTTCGTCATACGCTTGCGCTACCAGCGGACTGCTGATTGCTGAAAGCTTTTACGCCTTGGCTGTGCGGGCCCGTTGCAGCCACTCACGCACGCGCGTGCGGACCTGGGCCGGCGTGAACGGCTTGTCGAGAAAGTCGCTCACTCCCGCAGCGAACCCAGCCTCCGTGTCCTCTTGCCCGGATCGGGTCATGAGGACGACCGGAACCTCGCGCAAGTGGGCGTCCTTACCTGACCGTAGCGCCTGGGCTACTTCCAGACCGCTCATGCCCGGCATCTGCGCGTTCAGCACCAGCAAGCTTGGGTGGTGATCCCGAGCCAGCCGCAGGGCGGACTCCCCGTCCGTGGCCAGGATCAAACGATAGCCTTCTTCGCCCAGGGCGGATTCCAAGAGGGGCAGATCTTCACCCTCGTCGGCAATCACGAGCGTGTGGCCGCTGGCCTCTTTCAAATCATCACCGTCAAGCAGAATTGCCCGACTGCCCGTCGGCACGTGCGGAAGTTGCATCCGTTCGTGGAAGTTCAAGCTGAGGCCCTCGGCCGCCGCGAATACTTTCAGCGGCGCCTCCCATTGGCGCACTCGGGCCTCGCAAACCGCCAGTATGTCCTTCACCGCGTCGTCATGGCGGATGGGATCGTGATGGAAGAGCGCCAGCTGCTTAACCCCGGCCGCGATACACTCGTCCACAACGTACTCCACGGTGCTATGGCCCCACCCTACTTTGTTCGGGTACTCGGCCGCGGTGTACTGCGAGTCGTGGATGACCAGGTCGGCCCCGGATAGGAACTCTGCGTGCTTCAGGTCCTCGGTGTGGATGATGGCCGGAGTTGCCCCGGCCCGCGGAGTCTCCCCCGCCTCGGCCTGCTTTCTAGAATGGGCCTCGTGATCGGTGGCATACACGATCACCACCCCCCCCACCTCCATCCGGTAGCCGAGCGCTACCGCCGGATGGTTGAGGTAGCGAGTCGTAACCTCGATATCGCCCAGTTGAAAAGTACCTTCACCCAGGTCGTGGAAGTGAATGGCCGCGCTCAGCTCGCCCAGCGTGACCGGGAAGTACGTGTACTCCATCTGTCCCGCTAGGATGCCTTCCAGGTGCTGGCCTGTAGCGCCGGGGCCATAGATCTCCCACTCGTTGTTGGGCGTGAACAGCGGTCCGAAGAACGGAAAGCCCTGGATGTGATCCCAGTGGGTATGACTGATCAGCAGATGACCGTGGTTAGCCCCGCTCGCCACCAGATCTCGACCCAGGTCGTGTGCGCCGGTGCCGCAGTCGAGCACGATGATCGTGCCGCTCGCTGAGCGCACTTCTACGCAGGAGGTGTTGCCTCCGTACTGCACGGTCGCCTGTCCAGGTCTAGCAATAGACCCGCGCGTTCCCCAGAACCGCGCCTGCACCTCGGCCCCTCCGCCCTACCTATTCCGCTTGTACAGAACAGGGCCAGCCGTCCGTGAAGCCTGGGCATTTCCAGGCCCCCTTAGGTTGACCCTGTCCCGATCCCTCTAATCAAAACCACTCGGGGCTTTCCGCCCAGGAGGAGAATCCCAAGCTCACTGCCCCTATGGCCGTGGCCCTGCCGACCTCAGTCGACGAGCCAGCCCCAGCGCTCGCGAGCCACCTTCTGCTGCTCAGGCGTCAAGTTGCTCACCAGCGGGAACTTGTCACGCCATTCGTAGGGCCGACATGCGTCGATGATCGCGCGCGAGTTGTGGCCCTTCTCGTCCGGGTGGATCGCTGGATCCAATGGCCCACTCCAGGCTCGCTGGATGATGTCGATCGACCGCACCGGATCTGAGCGGGTGCATAACGCCCACATCACGTCTTCCAGGTTCGTCGGGTCGATATCTTCATCGACCACGATCACGTAGCGGCCCAGGTAGTTACCAGCATGCACGTTGCAGGCCAGGTGGCCGGCCTGCCGCGCATGGCCCGCGTACTGTTGCTTGATCGAGACCGCGACCAACAGACGGGACCCGCCTACCTCGTGGCACCACACGCCCTCGATGGCTGGGAGTCCGGCCTTTTCCAGATCGTCGCGGAGCAGCGCCGAGCGCATGAAAGCGCGATAGCGGGCTTGCTCGTCCGGTGGCTTGTTCGGCGGCGAGCCCAGCAGGATTGGATCGTTGCGGTGGTAGATCGCCTGCACGTCGAGCACTGGCTCGGTGCGTCCACCGGACGCGTAGTAGCCGGTCCACTCGCCGAACGGTCCTTCGGGCAGTTGCACGTCAGGATTCGCGAAGCCTTCCAGCACGATCTCGGCATCGGCCGGGAACGGCAGTCCGGTGATCGGGCCTCGGATGACCTTCATAGGCTCGCCGGTCACGCCACCCACCCAGTCGTACTCGGTGAGCTGGTAGGGAACCTCGGTGCAAGAGGCCAGGAACATCAAGGGATTCGACCCCAGCACCATCACGACGGGGCACTTCTCGCCCCGGTCGAAGTACTTCTGGCGGTGCATGCGGCCGTGCTTGCCCGGGGAGATGTAGTAGCCGACCTGCTTCTCGTTCTGGACCATCACGCGGTAGGTGCCGCAGTTGACCCAGCCATCATCGGGATCGCGAGTCACATCGAAGCTGCCGGTGCCGATGTAGCGGCCGCCGTCGAGCGGGTGCCACTTGGGAGCGGGGAACTTGAGCAAATTGACGTCGTTCCCCGTCATCACGTTTTCCATGACCGGGCCGTCTTTGACCTCGATGGGGGAGATGGGTCTCAGGCTCGTGAGCCGCGAACGCCAGTGATCGAGCATTTCGCGCAGCGGCCGGTCGTGCGGCACTCCCAAGGTGAACGCAACGCGCTCATGCGTCTGGAAGCTATTCACGAGCACCCGGTATCCCGGGGCGTAGCCGGGAATGTCGTCAAAGATTGCTACCGGGGAGCCTACCGTGTGATGCAGCACGTCGGTCGCCTGGCCGATGCCTTCGTCAACGTCGGCCCCCCGCACCACGCGCAGCTGG
>DASXTD010000012.1:0-2322 GCA_036505655.1 Chloroflexota bacterium | reverse complement strand
GACCGCGGTCGGAATATCTTCCGGGCGGACAGCATGATCATCAACGCCTGCCGACCCTACGAGTGGAAGGACGAGTTCCCGAAGGTCAACGTCAACAGCCGCGAACTGCGGGATGCCACGGAGAAGAAGTGGAGCAAGCTCTTCGCCGGTTTGTAGGCCAGCCAGCGTTCCGCTGGACCGATTCGGGTGGGCGAGGCTCGGCTTCAGGCTGCGAGTAAGGCGAGCACCTCGCGGACCAGATGCATGTGCAGCGCGTCGGGAGCGGGCCGCGGTCCGATTTCTTCGGAAACCGGGCGATCGCGCAAGGCGAGCGTCGCCGCTTTCTTCTCGGCCGCGCGAGCTTTCCAGTCGCCTGTCTCGGTCAGGGCCTGACGCACTTCCCGCCATCCCAGCCAGTAGACGTCGTCGATGGCGTCGAGGACATCCATTTCCACGAGTCGCTTGGCGGTGCCCTCGACAAAAGCTTTAAGGTGAGCGCCTCCCTGGTCACGAACGAGCGCCATCGCCTCGTGGAGCACCCCGGTCCCTTCTTCGACCGCGGCAGCTATCTTCGCGCGGTCCTCGCTCTCAGCGGGGAGTTCCTGCAGGCGCTTACGGAGCAGCGCCACGGTCCCGACCGCGCCGCGGTCGGTCAAGAACCATTGCATCTCGCGTACCTTGCGGAGCTCGCGGAGCCGCTCGGCGAGCTCGGCGGATGAGTCCGGCAAGGCCTCGGCCATCCAGGAGTTCCACCCCTCCACCTTCTGGCGGATCGTTTGCTCCCAGGGTCCCCTGGGGTTCCGCGTATAGCGAAGGCTGGAATCTCGCATGAGGCCCAGCTTGGATTGGGGGTCGCGTTCGGCGATACCGGAGGGCACGCTGGCAACGTAGAGCTCGCCATCGATGAGCCGGGGACGGATCTGGTAAAGCGGGAAGTTCAAGAGGATCAGTCCACGGGTCAGCCCGGAGGTCTCGGCAAACAGCTCCAGGGTGAAGTCGAGTGGTCGGGGCCGAGCCGGAAAGATGCCGCCTGGCCGAAACCACCACAGCGCATCATCTGGAGCAGGTGCCCACGGGCGCTGGATCACTGCCATCGCTCCCCTCCTGCGTTGAGTGGCCCTGTCTGCGCTAGCCGCCCCGTTCGACCGTCTAAGCGCTTACGCAGAGCGTCCGCAGTGCGGCGGATCCTTCATAGATCTGATCCCAGGTGTCACCACGATTGCCGCTTTGCCAGACCGCGTTCCCAATGGCCGCGTACAGGCGCGCCTCATCGAGGGGATCTCCTGCCAGGCCCCAGACCATCGGCTCGAGGCTGGCAGGCAGCCCGCCGGTTAGCTGCTGCCAGGTGCGCGCGCCGTCTTCACTGCGGTAGATAGCCGACTTCGCGCCACCCTCTCGGAGCCAAGATGGGGGCGAGCCATTCGCCGTGGCCATGAACAGCGAGGTGGCCGCGCCGGGCCGCACGACGCAGTCGTGAAAGAAGTCTCGCGTTACGCCTTCCTGCGCCACGATCCAATCATGGCCGCCGTGCTCGCTACGGTAGACGCCGCGTGCCGTGGTGGCGTAGAAGAGCTCGTCCTGGACGGGATCCCGATTCACCACATGGATGTCCAGATATTCAATGCCAGCCGAGAGGTCTTCCCAGGTCAGTCCGCCATCCCGAGTCCGCACGATGCCGCCGTGCTCGATCCCGAGCAGGATGTCCTTGGGGTCATTCGGATTCACGTTGATATTCTTCACGTGGCCTTCCTGGGAGTCTTCGCCAGGGAAGAACCACTGCCACTGGATTTCTTCGGGCATCTGGCGAAGCGCTTCGAGCTCCTCCCAGCTGTCGCCACCGTCATTTGAGCGGTATAGGGCGACTGGTTCAGTAGCCGCGAAGATGGTGGCCGGCTTCGTTGGCAGCGCGGTCAAGGCCCGGACGTCGATCTCGATGACCCGGTCCCAGTGAGCGCCGCCATCAGACGAGGCATACACGCCATCATGGGGCACGCCGCAGAACAAGCTGCCGTCTGGCAAGGCCACCAGGTCCTCGATCGGCTTTCCGGGCAGCGAGGACCCTGCCACGTGCCAACCGCTGTCTTGTTCCGAGAGCACCACTACGCCGTCGAAGGCGCCCAGGCACATCTTTCGGTGGCTCCCCATTTCGCTCCCTCCGCGCGAGACTTGGCCGCAGTATAGCAATGGGGCGCGGCGCCGGCGGCCGGGCGGCACACCTCACCGCTAGCGTTTCAGCTGACTTTCGCGGGAATGACGGCTAAGAGTTTACCTGAGCGCCCACTCGTGAATGTTCCAGGCGACGTTGTTCTCCGCGGGGCGCGGTTGCGGTCCGCTCACCGCGGA
>DASXTD010000011.1:0-6994 GCA_036505655.1 Chloroflexota bacterium | reverse complement strand
CCGATCCTCCGGGACGATGAAGTCGAGAAAAGATCGACCCAGCACCTGCGCCTCGCCATTAATACCAAACAGCTCGTAATAGGCAGGGTTGACCAACACCCGCGCCCCGTCGGACGTAATGCTGATGCCCTCGTTCAGGTTTTCGACCACTGCGCGGTAGAGCGCTTCGCTCTCCTGCAGCGCCTGTTCCGCCCACTTGCGCTCACTGACATCTTCGGCGGTGGCTACAGTTCCGAAGATACTGCCATCGCGGCCGATGCGGCTGGTCGCCCGCAAGTCAATCCAGCGCTCGCTAGCATCCGGGCGCACGATGCGAACCTCGAGAGCGAGATTTCGGGGACGCCCTCGCGTTTGCCAAAATGCGGCCATCGCCACCTCTCGATCCTCCTCATGGAGGATCCGCTCCCAGGGATGGCCCAGGCTCTCCTCGGCGGACAGCCCGGAGATCGTCTGCCATTGGTGGTTTGAGTAAATCACTGCGTCATCTGTATCGAGCTCGACGATGCCGACGGGCGCTATCTCGGCCAGCGACCGGAACCGCTCTTCGCTTTCGTGCAGCCGCTGTTCGGCGTTCTGCCGCTCCATGGCGTAGCGCGCGCTCTTCAGCAGCGCCGCGCCACCGTCCACGTGGCCCTTAATCAGATAATCCTGTGCCCCGGCCTGCATGGCCCGCGTCGCCACCAGTTCATCATCCAGTCCGGTCAGGACGACAATGGGCACGCTCGGAGCCACGTTTCGCAGTCCCGTCAACCCAGCCAGTCCTTGGGCATCCGGCAACGAGAGATCCAGCAGCACCACGTCCACGGCGTGGCTCGCGAGGTGCTCGATCGCACTGGCCAGACGGTCAACACGTTCCAGATTGACTTCGCTGCTAGTTTCGGTCAGGAGCTCGTGGATCAGGTCAGCATCCGCCTGGCTATCTTCCACCAGGAGGAAGTGGAGGGCTTGCGAATACACGAAGCGCTACGCTCTTGGCAGTTTCACGATCGTGAGCCAGAAGTCCTCGATGGACTGCACGACCGTCATGAACTGATCCAGATCGACCGGCTTGGTCACGTAGCAGTTGGCGTGGAGCTGGTATGTCTTTAGGATGTCAGCCTCGGCGCGGGAGGTCGTCAGAATCACCACCGGAATCGTCTTCAGGTTCGAATCTGCCTTCATCTCGGCCAGTACTTCGCGGCCGTCCTTTCGAGGCATGTTCAAATCCATTAGCACGATGTCCGGAATCGGCTCCCCGGCGTAATCTCCTTCCTGCCGTAAGTAGGCCATCGCCTCTACGCCATCCTTGGCCACGGCCAGCGTGTTGCGGACCTTGGCGTCCTTCATCGCTTCGATCGTCAGATCGACGTCGGCCGCACTATCCTCGACCAGGAGTATGTGAATGGGCTTGATCTCCTCAGTTTGGATCACTCGTCGCCTCCATTTGCACCAACTCGGATCTTGGGTCCCGAGGCCGCTCCGCTCGGTCGCTGCGCTCATCGGCCGGAATAGTGAAATAGAAACAGGACCCCTCCGCAGGGGTCGATTCGACCCAGATGCGGCCGCCGTGTCGCTCGACGATGCGCTTGGAGATCGCGAGCCCCATGCCCGATCCGGGGTATTCGTCGGCTCCGTGGAGCCGCTGGAAGATGATGAAGATGCGATCGAAATAGCCAGGATCGATTCCCAGGCCGTTGTCGCGGACAGAGAGCTGCCAATCGCCATTCGCGCGCTCGGCGCCGACGTGGATCTCTGGCGCCTCTGGTCTGCGGAATTTGATGGCGTTGGCGATCAGGTTCTGAAAGACTCGGGAGAGTTGGACGGCGTCTCCATTCACGGTGGGGAGAGGATCGTGGGTGACCTCGGTCTCCGTCTCGGCGATGGCGGCCGCAAGATTCGAGGTGACGTGCTCAAACACCTCCTCCAGGTCGACTGCCTGAAACTCGGCGCCCCGGGTACCCAGCCGCGAATACGCGAGCAGGTCATTGATGAGCTGCTGCATCCGGGCAGCTGCATCCACCAGGTGGCCGATGAATCGGTCGGCGTTTTCGTCGAGCTGACCCTTGTAGCGGCGGCCGATCAGCTGCGCATAGCTCGCCACCACGCGCAGCGGCTCCTGGAGATCGTGGGAGGCCACGTAGGCGAATTGCTCGAGATCGGCATTGGAGCGGGCGAGCTCTCGCGACTGCGCTTCCAGATCGGCCGTACGTTCCGCCACCCGCCGCTCCAGGGTTCGGTTGAGGTCGGAAAGCTCGCGGTTGACTGCATCTAGCTCGTCGCCCCACGCCCGCAGCTGGCTCGTCCGGGTCGCCAACGCCGCCGCCATCTCGTTGAACTGGCTGGCCAGGGTACCGATCTCGTCCCATCGTTTGACGCTGGCGCGGGCCGAAAGATCGCCAGACTGGATGGAAGTAGCGACGCGTGTAAGGTGAACCAAGGGCCCTGAGATGGTGCGGGCCACGAGCACCGCGGCCACCGGGGTTGCGACGAGTAGAGCCAGCAGGGCAAGGAGGAGAGCCATTAGGATGGGTGCGGCCGGCCTATAGGCTTCGTCCTCGTCCATCTTCACCACGAGTCCCCAGCCAAGGTCCGAGAGGTAGCGAGTGGCGGCGAGGACACGATGACCACGATAGTCATTAGAGTCGCTCACAGCCACCTGCCTGCCATTGACCGCTTGCACGATCGGGTCGCTATCCGCCGGGGCCACCTCGCGCCTGAAGGCAGATGAACGGTCGAACCGAGCTGGCACCAGGAAGAGCGCACCCCCGTCGGGCGTGGGCTGGGCCAGCACCGTCTCCCCGGTCTGTCCAAGCGCGGCGTAATCGTCGGTAATCGCGAGCAGCCGGCTGGCGCCGCTTCTGACTAGGAGGAAGCCGATGAGGCGGCCTTCGTTGTACAGCGGCCCCCCCAGGTCGCCGACCAGGGCACCAGAGGCTAAGGACAAGCCGAGAAGCTGGTAGTCCGACTGATTTGTCAGCAGGGCCGTCGCTGCTCGGTCCTCGCCAATGGCGCTCCGATCAGTCGAGGCCGCGACGTTCCCACTCAGGCCAATTACGCTGACCTCAAGGACTTCTGGAGCGGAGGACTTCGCGTCGTCTAGGATGGCGAGCATGCTGGCCTGCAGCCGGACGTCCTCGGTGCGTCCGTATCCGTCGAGGTTCTGGCGCAGCGCGGTGCGGCTTCCGATCAGCCGCCCGATGTCCAGATAGGACTGCACCGCGGACCTGATCCTGGCCTCCTGGACGGCCGCTGTGGAATCCAGGCCCTGCAGAGCAGTAGCGGTCAGGGTACTGCGCGCGGGTCCGTAGACAAAGGCTCCGATGACGATTACGGGAACGGCACCGGTGGCCAGCAAGGTGGCGGCGAGCTTCTTCTGCAGGTTCTGCCGCGCCCAGATCTCCCAAATCCAGTTGGGCGGCGCGAACCCAAAATAGAATGCAATGACTGCCAACAGGGACAACACGCGGGAGATCGGCGTGATCCATGCCGCTGCATCAGGCACCGCGGCGTTAATCCCGGCGGTCAGGAGGGTCGCAGCGAAAAGCCCGGCGCCGGTGGCCGCGAACTGCAGACGCCGCCTCCGTTCTCCCGTGGCCGAAACCGCGCCCTGCACGAACAAGACCGCCGCATACCCGTCGAAAATCACGAAGTCAGCTACCAGGGCAATCAGGGTTGGTAGGGGAATCGGCGGCTCACTCGTCACCGCCAACAGCCCACCCGAGATGATGGTGCCCGCCAGGGCGGCCCACAGCACCCAGGGGTTCACCGGCTGGAAATGGCGAGCCACCCGCAGCAGCGTGTACGGATGCGCCATGAGCAGGAAGGAAACCGCCACTGTGAGCGGCCGGAGCGGTTCGGCCAGGAGCTTATTGGGCAGACCCAGCAGAATGACCAGACCCAGTGAGCCGAATGCCACTGCCGCGTCGAGGCGCCGCGCACCCCGGGCCCGCAAGTAATCGACCGTGGTCAGGAGGCCAATGAGAACCAGCGTGGCCTGGGTGAGGAACTGGAGAGCGTCATCCATGGAGAGAGCTCCCGGTTGCCTGGAATCTCGCCATTTGAGCGTTAACGACCGTCATCGGTCCACCTGGCAGGCGGATGTGGCCATTAATGTTCCGTAAAAACTGACTGGGAGTCAGCATATACGGGCGGCTATCGCAAGCGTGTGACAGGATCGTTACAAAAGGAGGATTTTTATGACAAATTCGCACCGACGCCTAGGGGAGTGCCTGATACACCGCCGGAAGGTCAATCCCGGCTCGCTAGTCAGACCACTCACCAGCGTCGAGGAGCACTCCTACGCTGGGTACGGTGCGCAAGATCTGTGGACCGTTGGCGGCTTCGAGCTTCTGCCGCAGCCGGTAGACCGTCGCTCGCACCACCCCTGAGGCCTCCGAGTCTTCGTAGCCCCACACCTGCTTGAGCAGGATTCGGGTGGGCACCACGCGGCCGGCGTGACTCATCAAGTACTGCAGCAGCCGAAACTCGATCGGCGTCACGTGAATCTCGTGCCCCTGCTGCCTGACTGTGTGGCTGAGCGGATCAAGACGAAGCGAAGCGACTTCCAACGGCCCGCCCTGCCCGATCTGCCAGGCCTGGTCATCAGGCCCTCGCAGCTGCGCACGAATGCGCGCAATGAGCTCGCGGTAGCGGAAGGGCTTGGTGACGTAATCATTGGCTCCGAGGTTGAAGCCGCGCAGCACATCTTCTTCGGCTGCCCGCACGGTGAGCATGATGATGGGAATGGAGCTTCGGCGGCGGAGGTCACGGAGCAAGTCGAAGCCGCTCCAGGACCCTAGATTGACGTCCAACAGCGCCAGGCTGGGAAGCTCGCGCGCGAAGATGCCCAGCGCGGTCGGCGGATCGGCTGCTACCAGCGGCTCAAAGCCGTCCTTTTCGAGCACAACGGCCAGCAGCTCCTGCACGACTGGATCATCGTCAACGACCAGGATCTTCACGCCCTGCGGCCTCGGGGAAGCACCCTAGTACAAGATCGTCATTGCATTGTGCGGTTTTATCACACGGAAGCTATAGCCTTGAGCATTTGACGGGTGTACGCTAGGTCTTCTAGGGAATGCCCTAGGGACTCGAGAGCACCATGCTCTTCGCGAGCGAGCGAAGCGGTGCCGGGATCCAACGCGAGTCCTGGCCAGCAAGTGGCGGCCGTTGAAAAGGAGGCCAACCTGGGAGTGGGCCAGCGCTTTAGCGGCCTGCGCCAGCTTCTGGGCTCTCTGGCGCCCAATTCACTCCGAGCCCGGTTGGCAATTGCGCTCGTGATCGCGGTCGCCGTCCCGCTCGGTGCCTCCGGCTATATTTTTTCTACGCGGGCGGCCGACGAAGCTATTCAAGCCGCTCAAACCGAGCAAGAGACTCTCGCGACGGCCCTCGCTGGGTACATGGACAACTACCTCGACCTCCATGCGGGGGCGATTACTGCTCTGGCCGCGGAAATCCAGGGGGATCGGGCTGAAGGGGACGCGATACGTCAGATCGAACGGGATATGGCGGACCTCCGAATGGCCCTTCCTGAGTTCAGCCTGCTTAGCGCGCAAAGTGCCACCGGGGCCCACATCGCGGCCAGCTCAACTCAGCCCATCGCTCCCATTACGGGGAATCCTGGCCCGACCTCCACCAACCCGATTGCGTTCGGCACAACTAATGTCCGAGTCTCAGACCTCGTACGAGCCACCAACCGTCCCGCGATCTTGGTGGTAATTTTCCCCATCGATTCGCTGCCTGGGCTAGCAGTTGGAGTCCCACTCAAAACCAGCTCCGGAGAAAATGACGGCTCCCTGATTGGCGTGATTTTCCCGGAGAAGGTGAGCGCTCTTCTGGCCCAAGCCAGCTCGATCCCCGGGCTCAGCGCCTACGTGCTCGATGACCGGGGCACCATCGTGGCTGAATCCGATCGGAGAGTCCACCTCGATGTGGCCCAAAATGGGCTGGCGTCAGCGCTGAACGAGCTGAATGGCGAAGATCAGCCGGTCGGCTCAGTACGCCACGCGGCGCAGCATGGGATCGAGATTGTCTCACGGGCTCCCATTGGCAACCGCGACTGGAGCCTAATCATCAAACGGTCGGAGGCCGATGTGCTGCGGGGTGCGGAGTCACGTCGCGAAACCGCGACGGTCATCCTGGTCCTCGCGATTCTGGGTGCGATCGCCACTGCCTTATTGGGAGCGAAGTGGCTGAGCGACCCGCTGGCAACGCTTGCTCGGGCCACCGACCGGCTGGGCGAGGGCGATGCCAGCGTTCCCCTCCCCGACAGCAACCTGAGCGAGATCGCCGGGCTCACGTTGGCGTTTGAGAACCTGCGTGCACGTCTCCAGGCCCGGTCAGCCGAGGTGGCGGAGGCCAACACCCAGCTGGAGGCGCGGGTGGCTAGTCGGACTGACGAGCTTCGGCGCTCCGCACTCCAGCTCCAACAGGAGCTGGAACAACGCATTCGGATGGAGGCCGCCATCCGCAGCCTCGGTCGAGAGCGAGCCTTGATCCTGGACACGGTGACCCAGGGTATCTGTGAGGTAGGTCCCGACAGGCACGTCACGTTCGCTAATCCGGCCGCCGCCGACCTCCTTGGCTATACCTCCGCCAACCTCGTCGGCAAGGAATTCCATTCCCTGGTCCACCCGGATGCCGAGCCGGACGATTGCGAGCTTGCGCGGGCGCTTCGAGAAAGCTCGGCGGTGCATCTTTCCGAGGCATGGTTCACACGAGCCGATGGCGTCAGGTTGCCGGTTGAGTGCGACTGCACTCCGCTAATCGAAGAGGGGTCGGCGCGGGGCGTGCTGCTCACCTTCTCCGACGCCACCGCTCGACTGGAGAGCCAGCGGCAGCGGGAGGCCCTCGCCCAATGGGAAAAGCTGCGCGCCCTGGGCCAGATGGCAAGCGGCGTTGCCCATGACCTCAACCAGAAGCTAGCCCTGATCGTCGGCCACAGCGAGCTGGCGCAGCGTGCGCTCATCGAAGGCGATGATGGCATCGCCGATAGCCTCCGCATCATGGGCCAGGCAGC
>DASXTD010000010.1:0-2938 GCA_036505655.1 Chloroflexota bacterium | reverse complement strand
AGAGGCCGGCGCGAGTAGTGCGAGCGGCGGGTGAGGGCGCAACCCCAGCCAACTGATCAGAGCGGCTCGGCGTCCAGAAGAATGAAGGCCATCCGGCAAGTCTTATCACTGCGGTTGGCCCACGCGTGATAAGTGCCACGCTGGATGAGAACGTCGCCTGCCTTCATCAGTGTCTCGCCCTCATCCATGATGGCCCACACCTCGCCCTCCAGGCAGAGGGCGTAGTCCACTGTATTGGTGGCGTGGAAGCCGGGGTGCTTAGCGCTGCGCTCCGGATCAGTGTGGCCACCGCGACGCGCGAGCTCGGCGGGGTTGCGTGGCTGTTCGCGCTCCGGCGGCATGTCCACGATGCGGAACACGCTTCCGCCCTTGTGCGCCGGCGCGATCTGCGCGATGACGCCATCTGAAACCGGATCTAGCGTGCCCTTGTTAGAGGACTGCCCCGAATCAGTGAGCCATAGCCCGACGCGGGTCGGCTCACCAGGTGGCGCCTCCATGGGAAAGGTCTTGTCCGAAAGGATGTAGGAGCGGCCGGCCTCATTAGCGGCAGTTACGATGCGGCGCACGGATCCGGGCATCGTTTAGTCCTCCTTGATTCGAGATGGAGTCGAATCATAGCCGTTCAGTACAATTGCCCACTCGCGGAACGGCACGGAGCGGAGCGCCTCGGGTGGCTACCCTCGAGGGGTCGCCTGGCCAAGGCCGTTAATCCGTTCCGCAGATGGGGGTGCGGCATGCAGCAACAACCTGCGCTCGACAAAGTCCCGCTGTTTGAAGGCCTGGAGGCAAAGCATCTGGCGGTTCTCGGGAAGATGGTCCAGCCGCGGCAGTACAAGGATGGCGAGACCATCGTCCAGCAGGGCGAGGGAGGCATCGGCCTCTACGTTATCCAGTCGGGCGAGGTTGAGGTTACCCAGAAGCACGGGGACGCTGAGTCCCGTATCCGCACGATGGGACCAGGCGAAAGCTTCGGCGAGATCGCGCTGCTCACCGATCAGCCACGATCGGCGACCGTACGTGCGCTGCAACCGACCGCCTGCTGGGTCATGTCAGCCTGGGAGTTCCGCTCGGCGCTCCAGGAATCGCCTGAGATGGCGCTTCGTCTGCTCAAGACCGTGGCCCAGCGCCTCATCGAAGCCGAAGAGCGCGCGAGCCACTAGACGCGACCCCGCCGCTGAGTTCCTCAGTCCGGTTCAGTCGGCAGTCGAGCGCCGTGCCAAACGGCAACGATCCAAACGTCCTGATCCTGGACTCGATAGAAAAAGCGATACGGGTTGACGATGACTTCACGATAGGGGAGGTCGGGAAATTCGGGGACGATCCGACCGGACTCCGGGAATGCTCCGAGTCGGCGCAAGATTTCTTCGGACCGCTGCCGAAAATGCAGGGCAGCGGTTGGGTTTCTTTCGTACACGTAGGCAATGACCTGGAGGAACTGGGAACGGCCCGCTGGAGTGAAGCGGATTCTCACCTATTTACTGGCGAGTAGGGCGTCAGCCTCTGAGAGCACTTGGTCGAGGTCGTAGCCGGCGCCGGCGGCAATCTCCTGTTCCCCGCGCGCCAGCAGGCTGAGCAGCTCCCGCTCATGCTCACCGCGTCGATACGCCTCGAGGCTGATCATGATCGCGGCCGCACGGCCTCGCTGGGTGATGACTAGAGGCTTGTCTGAAGACTGGACGCGCTTGACCACGGCAGCCGCGTCCTTGCGTAAGTCGGTCACGGGCACCATCTCGGGAATTTCCGCCATAATGTCCCCTCCAACAGATGTATCAATGATACTCTTAGTTGCTACTTTAAACGATCGGAACGTTATCGATGACGTGGGCGGAAGAGGTCAAGCAGGCGGCTAAGGAATTCCTGGGCGAGGGCCAGGAGTTCGCCGAGGTGGACCCGTTCAACGGCAACCTGGTGGAGGGCTTCATCGGGCGGCGGCACGGAAACGCCTATGGGGCCCTGCTGATCACGCGGGTGAACCACCACAAGGCACTCCAGCGGGTGCTTTGTACCCCCAAGCTGGAGTATCCCTTCGATCACGCGGGCCGATATCACTTCCCCAAGGCCCAGCGCATCCTCGCCTACGAAAAGTTGGATGGCACCAATGTGTTTGGCTACCGCTATCGGGACCCGGACGGGAACGAGTTCGTCACCTGGAAGCCCCGCCTGCGCCCATTCCTGGCCGACGGCCGTTGGGGCCCATTTCTCGGCATGTGGCGTGAAATGCTGGAGCGCTACCCAACGTTGCCCCGAATCGTACGCTCTGGGGTGAGCTTCGAGCTGCACGGCTCCCGGAACCTGCACATGGTGCGCTACGAAGTTCCACTCGACGCGGCGCTGCTCTTCTTCCGCGGCCCAGATGGCGAGTTACTCCCGCCGCTGGAGCCCGAGCCGGGGCTGACTGTCGCGCCCCTCGTGGCTGAGGTCACCAGGGACTACGTGTGGAGCTACCAGGAGCACCAACGCGCGTTGTCCGAACGGCTGAAGCCGCAGGACGACGGCACGTTCGCGGGTTCCGAAGGGTACGTCTGGTACCTGCTGGACGAGCTTGGCCGCTGGCACCTGTTCAAGCTCAAGCCGCCGGAGATCGAGGCCATCCATTGGGCGGAGGGCCGACACATCTCGCGGGAGATCATCAAAGCAACCGCCTTGAACCTGGCCGAGTCTGACGACGTGACAGCGGATGGGGTGGCAGTGTTGCTACTCGAAGAGTTTCCAGAGGAAGAGGTGAGCGCTTCCGCGGAGCTTATCTCGCGAACCGTGCGCGAGGTCCTGGCCGAGCTGGAGTTCCGGGAACAAGTACTCGCGGCCTATGCCGCCCTCGGACTTATGTGGAGCATGGAGAGTCGCGGCGACGTCATGCGCGCGCTGGCGTCCCAGTTCCGCAAGAACGATATGAAGCGCGTGTTTGCTGTCTTAGAGCTGGCTTTGCCTCGTTAGGGAC
>DASXTD010000009.1:0-2904 GCA_036505655.1 Chloroflexota bacterium | reverse complement strand
TGCAGCTCGTCTACAACCTCTTCAATCCAACCGAAGGGCGCAGGCCCCCGACCGGCTTTGAGGGCCCTGACTTCGGCCAAACCATCGAGGCGGCGGCCGAGAAGGGCATGGGCGTCGTCGCCATCAAGGTGCTAGCCGGCGGTCCGCTGAGTGGCTCGTCGGTGCCGCATCCCCTCAACAAGGGCTCGCGGACGGAGGGTGAGTTCGAGGCAGGGGTGCTTCGAGCTCGGGCGCTCGAGTTCATGGAAGCCGAGGGTGAGCACACGATCGCGCAGGCCGCCGTCCAATATGTACTGACCAACTCACGGGTGTCGTGCGCCCTGGTAGGATTCTCCAGCGTCGAGCAGGTCGAAGAGGCCGCCTGGGCATCCGACCAAGGCGGGCTGCTGCCGGGTGATATGAGCTCGATCGAGGACCTTTACGCACGGGACTTCTTGGAATAATTGGGACAGTTGGAGGACCGATGGCCGTGAATGCAGTCAGCGAGAAGGCACTGGAGCGGCTTCTGCTGCAGCGTGAGATCGAGGAATTCCTCTACATGGAGGCGGAGCTGCTGGACCAGCGGCATTTCAACGACTGGCTGGACTTGCTCGCCGAGGACATCCGCTACTTCATGCCCATGCGTCGCAACGTGAAGTTCGGGGAACAAGCCCGCGAGGACACCAGCGAGGATTCCGAGATCTCATGGTTCGATGAGGGCAAAGCGACTCTGGCCGGCCGCGTGCGGCAGCTCAACACCGGCCTGCACTGGGCCGAAGAACCGCTCTCTCGCGTCTGCCACATGGTGTCGAACGTGCAGATCCTAGACGTGGACGGAGACATCGTGAAAGTCAAGAGCCGCTTCCTGGTTTACCGCAATCGCCTGCAGGACGAGACCGACTTCTTTGTGGGCAAGCGCGAGGACACGCTCCGCCGTGATGGAGACACTTGGAAGATCGCCCGCCGCCACATCACGCTGGACCAAAACGTATTGATGGCGAAGAACGTGACGGTATTCTTTTGACCACGCGATTAGGCTCCGGGGTCGCGCCAGTGCTCGTACATCAGAGCCCGCACGTCGACGGTGTAGTTACCCCCGGCTGCTCGGGTTCGGCGTGTTGCCCCGGTGAATCCTTGGGTGCAGCTGAGCTCCCATAGGTTCCCCGTGGGGTCACGGAAGTAGAAGAAGGCGTCCGCGCCCGTGTGAGCGCCAACATCGGATGTGGGCACTCCCTGGTTTCCCAGGCGCTCCTTGAGGGTCACCAGATGCTCGGGCGCTACCTCGAACGTATAACGCGGATAGTGGGCGTCGAGTGCTGTCCAACCGCTATCGAGCGGGCCGCCGTTTCCGATCGCGGCCCCGCCGACCATTACGGTCACGTGCGAGGGGCCGTCAATGGTGACGATGCCGCCGAACACCGTAGTGAGGAAGCGCTTGCTCTCGCCCAGATCTTTTGATGGCAACGTCATGTGGTCGAAGCCGAGCATGGACACTGCTGGCGGTGCGTTGGCGGGCTGTCCCAGGTCGCCATAGACAAGCGTGCGGAACGGGATCACGTAATCACCACCGGCTCGATGGCCGATTCGGAGCGGAATTCCGGTGTCTCCCTCCGGGCAGTACATCTCGAACTGATTACCGGATGGGTCGCGGAAGTACATGAGCGAGCATGCCGAGCCGGCCCGCGTCCAGGGGTCGTGGGTGGGCACCCCGAAGGCCTGGAGGCGCTCCCGAAGAGCCGCAAAGTTATCGGCGGGTACCGTGAACGCGTAATGGGGATGCTCGCTGTCAGCGCCTGTCGCGCCTCCGTCCTGCTCCCCCAGGCTAATGGCGAAGTTCGCGAACTGGATGCGCGCTCCTGGGCCACCGGACTCGACCCGACCGCCGAGCACCTCGGTGTAGAAGCGGGTGGACGTCGCGAGGTCTCGAGCTGGGAGATTCAAGGCGCTGAAGGTTACAGGCGGTGGGCGGTCCGTCGCCTGATCTCGCTGGCCGACTTCTGGCTGCGCCATCCGGCTCCTCCTCCTCCGGTTCTGCCCGAAGCTGGCTCACTTAGATTCGAGGCGCCAGATGCCGTCCCAATGGTCGGGCGGGTTGGCTTTCATGAGCTCGCAGCGAACGATGTAGATTTCAGAGAGCATGTCGTGTGAGTTGGCAGCCAGAGCCTGGCGAAACGCCGCGATAGCCTTGTCCCACGCACCGGTCCCGAAGTGCTGGCGGCCTTCCTTGAAATGGCCCACCACCTCCATCAGGTTGGGGAACGTCTCGTCATTGTGGAAGTCGAGCACTTCATACACGCGGACGGGCTCGGTCTTGCCCACCACGATGACGTCGTCGATGTCGCGGATGCGATACGTGCCTTTGAGCTTGCGGTACGTGTACTCGCTGATCAGCAGCTGAGCCTTGTACTGCTTGCAGGCGCTTTCCAGTCGGGAAGCCAGGTTTACTCCGTCCCCGATGACGGTGTAGTTCATGCGAGTCGGGGAGCCGATGTTGCCGGATACGATCGAGTCGGTGTTAAGGCCGATGCCGATGTTGACCGGCAGTTGCCCTTTCGCCGCACGTTGCTTGTTCCATTCGTGCAGGCTCGTCAGCATGTTGATGGAGGCGCGCACCGCCCGATCCTCGTCGTCTTGGTGCTCCATCGGGACTCCGAATACCGCCATGATCGCATCGCCGATGTACTTATCGACCATGCCGCCCTGATCGGTGATGCACTCCACCATGATCGTGAAATACTCGTTCATGAGCGCGACAGTGCCCTGTGGTCCCAACGCCTCAGTGAGGGTCGTGAACCCACGCACGTCCGAGAACAAAACCGTGGCCATGGTTTCGATGCCGCCCAGGATATCAACGCCACCGGCCATGAGCTGATCCGCCACGTCCGGGTCGATATAGCGGGCCATGGTCGACTTCATGCGCTTCTC
>DASXTD010000008.1:0-4865 GCA_036505655.1 Chloroflexota bacterium | reverse complement strand
CAATTGATCGATCTTCCCATCGTAGAGCGCGCGCGCCGCGTGTTGCGCCTCCACGAAACCCTCAGCAGCCGCACTCAATAAACCAGGCAAGGAGGCACTCCTACGGCACTCACCCAGGAAGAAAACGAGCAGCTCACTCAGTCAGGCCCGGGAACTCCGGGCGGTGATTTCCTGCGGCGGTACTGGCAGCCCGCCGTTCTCTCTGAGGAGGCGCCCATTGGCGGGCCGCCCCGCCCGGTGCGCCTGTTGGGAGAAGACCTCGTGGTATTCCGCGATCCGGCTGGCCAGATCGGCCTGCTGGGGCGCCGTTGCTCGCACCGCGGCGCGGACCTCTGCTACGGCGAGGTCGAGGAGCGCGGGATTCGCTGCTTCTACCACGGTTGGCTGTACAGCACCAGCGGCCAGTGCCTGGAACAGCCGCTCGAGCCGGCGGACAGCCAGTTCTGCGATAGCATCCACCACCTGGCCTACCCCTGTGTTGAGCGGGGCGGCGTGATCTTTGGCTATCTGGGGCCCGACGAGCCGCCCCTGTTGCCCGATTACGAGTTCCTGGGCGTTCCGGAGGATCAGCGGCGCGCTCGTCGCTACCTGGTCGAGTGCAACTACTTACAGGCCACCGAGGGCAGCGTCGATCCCCTCCAGCTCATGGTGTTCAACCAAGTCTTTGGACAGGACGCCGATCGGGATCCGAGTATTTTTGGACCTCGCGCATTGCAGGTCGAGACCGAGGACTCGGAATTCGGCGTGCGCATCTTTGCGGCCCGCTCAACCGCGTCCGACGACCTGGCGGTGGAGGTTCGGGACTTCATGCTCCCGGCTATCAGCACCATCTCAGGCATCGGCATCGATGGTTACGCGGCCCACTGGCACGTGCCGATCGACGACACGCACCACTGGCGCTACGTACTGGCGTTTCGACGAGATGGGCCGCTCACGGAAGAGGATGCCGAGCGGAATGGCCTGGCCACGGTCGAGGACTATCGCTTGACCTTTGACCTGCAAGACCGGCAACAGACGAAAGCCAACTTCGTGGCCTACGCCATCTCACTCGCCGAGAGCCAGGGCCCGATCTACGATCGCACCCAGGAGCACCTCGTCAATACCGACCAGGGCCTCCTGGCCATGCGGACGGTGATGCACAAAGCCATCCAGGACGTGCAGGAGGGTGCCGATCCTCTAGGCGTCGTGCGCGACGCGGAGCAAAACCAGTTTGCCAACATCGGCGCTCGCGAACAGCGGATCACGAAAGACGCCGACTGGCACCTCAAGCCCCGCGAGGACTGACCCGCCCTCATTTGTCGTCTTGAGCCGCCCTCATTGTCGTCCTTGAGCCGCCCTCAGTTGTCGTCCTGAGCCGCAGCGAAGGACCTCCCGGCAGGAATTGATTCGTGCTGGCGTGACTGTTTCCGAGCTCCAGCCTCTCGGTCGGATGGGTCCTCCTGTTCAGGAATCCGATGTATCGGCCGAAGCACCCGGATCGGTGGCTGACGCGTATCCCTTCCATTGACCCACATAGGATCGCGTGAGGTCGATATAGGCATTGCCGTACGTGCGGCTGGGCTCGATCTGTGAGCCTTCGACCCACTCGTTCCAGCTCGTGATGATGATCCAATCAGGGCTGCTGCCCAACGCGGCCTGCCACATCTCGTCATAAAAGCCGGTTCCCTGGCGGTCACGGGCAAACCCGTCTGGGCGCCCAGTCCGCGTGTCATCGTACCCGGGCATCACCGTGGCTACCCAGAGCTTGGGCGTCCTCAGCGTGGAGGCCTGCTGGCGGGTCCGTTGGCCGTACGTGGAGAGCGTCCGGGTGACGTTGGCGGACCTGGCCACGCTGTAGGGGTGAATGCCATCGAAGGCCTGCAGATAGGCGAAATTGTCGCCCTCGCCGATCCAAATGGTCTGATGATCCGGATCGACATCGTCTCTCAGCTGTCGCCAGGCGTCGATCGAAGACGCTGCGCCGTCCAGGGGAATTGCGGTCGGCCGCCAGAAGAAGAAAGTTGGCCGTCCGGCTGAGGAAAAGTAGCCGGGCTGACGCGTGTGAGTCGAAATGGCATAGCTGAGCGCGTTGGTCAGGTCTCGACGGCTGCCGAAGCTATCGGTCTCCACTCCGAGCGTGAGGCTGAAGCCGCGCGCCGCGGCAATGGGGAGCATCTGCGCGAAGTTGCGATCGGTCGGACCATTGGGACCCAGCCAGGCCACGTTGAACGCATCGATGCCAGCCGCTTGAGCTTGCTCGATCTGCCGAGCCATCGCCTTGGTATCGGACGACTGATAGGGCTCAGCGGGCAGGTCCGACGTCGTGCCTGAGGACCATGTCCTGGAGTCGTACCAGGCGTAGTAGTAGGCAAACAGCACCGGCGCGCCCGCATCACTATCGGCCGCGACGTGGGCTGGGGCAGCCATGAATGAGCCCAACAGCGGAAGAGCGGCCAACAGAACGCGCAGATGGAGTTTGGCCGACAGCAACGAAGCATCCTCCTCGGGTGTGGACGACCGTCACCCCAAGATCCTTCCCAAGGAGGACAAGCTCTCGGCGGGGCGACACCGCTGGTTAAAAAACGCTCGAGCCGCGCCAACGTTACCAGATTGGTCAGCTGACGGGCACGAACTCCAGGTGCTGTTGGCGGGTGCCAGGTCCCAGGGGGCGAGCCAGGCGAAGCGCTGAGCCTGCCGGCACCGGGTCTGGGAACGCCTGCGGGTGAAGCAGGGAAGCCAGCATCTCCAGCCCATCGATCAGCCTGGGGCCGGCCCGACTGAAGAAGCCGGAGCTATCCACAACGTACACCTGCCCGGAGATGAAAGCTGGAAGCTGGCGCACCTGGGGCACCGTGAGCAGCACGTCGATTTCTTCCAGCGTGCGCTCCATGCCAAATCCGCAGGGCATCACGATCAGCACTTCGGGCGCGGCGTTCGCAATCTCTGTCCAGGTGGCACGAAAAGACGGCAGGCCAGCCTGGCCGAGCGCGTCGTTTCCACCTGCCGCCTCCACCACTTCAGGCATCCAATGCCCGGCAATCCAGGCCGGATCCAGCCATTCGAGGCAAACCAGACTGGGACGCGGCAACCCCGCGGCTCGCGCCCGAACATCCTCGAGCCGGTCCGCCAGTCCATCAATAAGCGCATCAGCGGCCGCTGATGCCTCGGCCCACTCGGCCAGCTGACGTATGGATGGGAAGAGCTCATTTAACGAGTCCGTCCCCAGACTCAACACCCGGGGCGGGTGCTCCAGTTGGCCGGCCGCAAGGCGGACCTCACCGCCGTCGATCGCGCACACGGTGCACAGGTCCTGCGTGATGAGTAGATCAGGTTGCAGCTCACGCAGCAGGTCCAGGTCGACGTGGTACAGGCGGTGGCCTTCGGCAACGGACTGGGCAACGATCTCATCGATCTGCGCACTGGAGAGCAATCTTGGGTCAACCAGGCCATTGGTAGCCCTGGGCTTCCGGGTGGCCTCTGGCGGATAGTCGCACTCGTGACTGACCGCGACCACCTGATCGCCCAGCCCGAGCGCAAATAACATCTCAGTGGCGGCGGGGAGCAACGAGCAAATGCGCACTATTACTTCTTCCGGGGCGATCCTATCTGGAGTCGCCTACAGAGCAAGATGCCCCACCGGTCAAGCGGAACGCTTCTCTTCCGGGGCGGTCCTATCTGGAGCCGTAAACAGAGCAACATGCCCGAACGGTCAAGCGGAACGCTTGCTTGTCGCCTATGATACTAGTCATCTATCCACGACAAGCTGAGCGCAAGATGGTTTCTGAACTCCCTGTGGGCTCCCTGAGGATCGCTCCATGATCACGTCGTGGACGCCTCTCGGGGAGCGATTGCGTAAGGGTCGCAGTGATCGCGGCCTGAGCCTGGCAGAGGCTTCCGAGGCGCTGCACGTTCGCCAGGGCAATTTGCAAGCCCTGGAAGGAGAAGATTACTCGGCGCTGCCGCCCGGTCCTTACGCACGCGCGCTCATCCGCGGCTATGCGAGCTTTCTGGGGTTGGACGCTGGTGAGATGCTGGAAGAGTACGCGCGGAGCCGGCCGCCCGAGCGAGAATCGCTCCAGCCCTCCCTGCCCGTGGCGCCGCGGGCGCGAGTCGTGTCTCTCAAGGCGGTCCTCACGGTGTTGGTCGTGGGAATCTGTATCGGGCTGTTCGCCTATCTGCAGGCCCAATACAACACATTCAAGCGCAGCCTGGACGTTGACGGCGGCGTGACTGCGCCGGTGCTGGCCACCCCCCAGGCCCAAACCGTGCCCGGGCTTCCAGCTACGTTTCCATCTCCGACGGCGATTCCCACCGCGACGTTGCTGCCCAGCCCGACCCCTGTGATCGGCGTGGAGGTGCAGCTCCGCACCGTGGAGTCGAGCTGGGTGCAGATCTGGCAGGACGGCAATCAGGTGCTGGCTGAGACGCTACCCGGTGGCATCGATCGCATGTTTTCGGCAAGCCAGGCCGTGACCTTACGGGTCGGGAATGCCGCTGGTGTGACTGTGGTGGTCAATGGTGTCGCCCAGGCGCCCCTGGGTGCGCGAGGTGAGGTCGTCGAGGCGACCTGGAGCCGGGAACCGAGATGAGCGGAGCGCCAGG
Organism: Chloroflexota bacterium; assembly: GCA_036505655.1. Lineage (GTDB taxonomy): Bacteria > Chloroflexota > UBA6077 > UBA6077 > SHYK01 > DASXTD01. The sequence goes on along the minus strand of DASXTD010000008.1, from coordinate 284 downwards.
AGTCATGCCTGAGGTTGAGGCGCTGGCCGCAGCCTTGGAGGCACATCACTACAACCTGGCAGTCGCGGAGAGTTGTACTGGCGGCGGCCTGGCGGCGGCGATTACCGATCTCGCGGGTTCATCGAGCTTCTTCGTGGGCGGCGTGGTGGCCTACTCCAACGACTTGAAGGAACAACTTTTGGGCGTGCCGAGCGCCACTTTGCAGCAGCACGGGGCCGTCAGCGAAGAGACGGCCCGGGCTATGGCGGAAGGCATCCGCTTCCGGACGGGCTCCGCGATGGGAG
>DASXTD010000007.1:0-5006 GCA_036505655.1 Chloroflexota bacterium | reverse complement strand
TGGCTGCATCGTGGCAAAAGACCACCTGCTCGTGACCCGCGCCGACCATCGCTGCCAGGGTTTCCTGAGGAATCTGCTTCACGACGCGCTCCACGATAGCCATCCTGTACTCCTTAGACTCGATAGTGAGTCTAATACAGTCTATACAGTCATTTGAAAGCTGTCAAAACGCTCCGGGGTGGGAGTCAAACTAACCAAAAAGAGGGGCCCGCGGCTCCAAGCCGCGGGCCCCTCATGTCACCTGAGCCGCAGCGAAGCTTCCCCCGGGAGACGACTGGCGACGCTGCGGCTCAGGGTGACAATGAGAATAGCCCCAACGACGAGCCGAAGCTTCAGCGCTTGATCATGAAGGGGTTGTGGCGCGGATGGACTCCCCTGCTGCCCAGGAAGATGTCGTCCTTATCGATGTGCTTCCCGTCCACCTTCAGATCGAACAGCAGATGGTTACCGCCGTCGATCTTGAAGTTGACACCATCGGTCGCGCCAAAGGTGTGGAAGTGGATCGTGAGTGTCTTATCCCCCTCCTCCATCACCGCGTCGCCATTTTCGAGGGCGACTGGGTCGACGTCGGTGAATGTGCCGTCAGTGCGCAGGCGGGCGGTGAAGTCGTGCTCGTTGTCCGGCCCGTGGGTGCGCAAATGCCAGCCGGCGTGGTTGTGCCAGATGTAATAGCCGGTCATAGAGTTCGCATCGATGTCGGGCGTGCCCTGGACGTTCGCGGGCCAGGCAAACGCTGAGGTGGCGAACGTGGCTACGAGCGCAATGGCTGCGAAGGTGGCGATCAAACTGCGTCGAAGCATCTTGGCCTCCTGATGTGGTGTTGTTTTTTCGCTCGCTGGTTCGACCGCTGCGCGCTGCGATCGTTCTGTTTATGCAGTCGTCTCCCCGCCGGCTAACGTACGGTTAAGTCACGAGTAACAAACTTCACTTGTCACGCCTCTTATTAATCAACGCATCTGGGTCGATGGCCGCTACGCTGGTTTGGCGAGGGCGTACGCTGGAAGCGCAAACCGCGACTATGGTGGTGAGAGGCGAATCTCCACCCGATAGACGGAGAACCCGTACGTGGAAAGCTCGCGCGACGAGACCGCTGCGCTGATTCGCCGGGCCAAGGAGCACGATCGAGAAGCCTTCGCCGAGCTCTACCGGGCAACCGTGGCACCCGTATATCGATACGTCGCCGCTCGAGTGGTACGCAGCGAGGAGACTGAAGACCTGACGCAGGAGGTATTCATGGCGGCGTTGCGAGGGATCCAGGGCTTGCGAGCGGAGGATGAGTCCGGCCTGATGGCCTGGTTATTCCAGATTGCACGCTACAAGCTGGCGGATGCTCTACGCCGCAAGTATCAGGCGCCGACCGAGCCGCTCGAGGTCAACGTGGAGCCAGTCGCGCCGGCGGCAGGACCAGAGGAAGCGGCCGAGACGCTGGACCACCAGGTGGCGGTACGCACCGCCATGGATCAGCTGACTGGAGAACAGCGAGAAGTGCTGATCTGCAAGTACGTGCTGAACTACGACAACGAGCGAACGGCGCAGCAGGTGGGCAAAACGGCCAACGCGGTCAACCAGCTCCACCATCGGGCGCTGCGGAGCTTGCAGCGGCTACTGGTCGAAGCGGGAGCGGTTGGCTGATGGAGCTGGAGGGTGATCTGCGACTGATGGACGCAGTGGAAGCGTGCGCGCAACGGACCCAGGAGGGCGAGGCCCTGGATGCGTGCCTGGCCGACTATCCGGCCGAGTACCAGGAAGAGCTCCGGCGCCTGGTGCCGACGGCGGTGAACGTGCGTTGGCTGAGCCATGATCCCAGCCCTGTCTTCGTGGATCGTCTCCAGCAGGCGCTGCTCGGTGAGGCCGATCGATTAGCCGCCGAACACGGAAGTTTTTCTGGTTGGCGGAAGTGGCTCCGCCAGGCGTGGCTGGGCCCAGTTCTGCGGGCGGCCTCCATCGTCCTGGTGCTCGGGGGCAGCCTGATCAGCCTTGGTGTCGGGCTGGATTACGCATCCGCGGACAGCCTCCCTGACAGCCCGCTGTATCAGGTCAAACAAGTGCGAGAGTGGGCTGAGCTTGCTCTGGCCCACGACGACACCGCGCAAGTGAACGCCAATTCTCGACAGCTGGCCGAACGCCGACGTGAGCTCCAGCAGGTGGCCGCCGCTCCCACTCCGCGGCCGGCGGTGGTGGAGAAGCTCTCCAATCAAGCCGTCCAGACCGCCGACCGGCTGGTGGCTCAGGCGAAGGCAGCCGAGGCCAAGGGCAATACCGAGGCGCCCGCCAAGGCGGCGGCAACACTGCGTACGGCGCGGGCGGCGGTGGAGCGAGCGGCGCGCAATGCTCCCCCCCAGACGCGACCCCGCCTGGAGGCACTCGCCGCCGAGCTTCAGCAGCGCGAACGGCTGCTCATCGAACGGGCGCAGCAGCAGCGTCCTGCCGTCCGAGCGCCAGAAACGCGACCAACTCCCCGGCCGACCGCGCGTCCCACTCCTCGGCCCACGGCACGACCAACCAGCCAGACGGTGACGCCTCGAGCCACGCCCACCTCGCGACCGATATAGAAGGCGTAGCGGGTGTAGACTGGTTCCCATCGGCGCTCTGACGCAGCGCCGCTTGGGAGGTGACTATGCAAGATCAAATGCAGGCGGACGCGGCTGCGCTCAAGGCCGGACATCACTGGAAAGAAGACGATCGCGTTTCTCAGTACGTCTCGCTGGAGGACCAGGAAACGCAGGCCACCGCGCGAATCTTTAACATCATGACCGAGACTCTACCGTTTGATCGGGAGGCCCCTATTCGGGTGCTCGACGTTGGCTCAGGCCATGGAGTCGTCGCCGCCGCCGTCCTGGAAGCATTCCCGAAAGCGACCGCCGTGGGACTGGATATCTCGGAAGCCATGATGGAGATCGGCCGGGAGCGCATGTCCCGCTTCGGTGACCGCTTCCGTTACCACCTGGGTGACTTTGCCGACGGCAGTCTACCTGCCGACCTCACCGAGAAGTTCGACGTCGTGGTCTCGGCCCGCGCGATTCACCACCTGACGCCCGAGAACAAACAGCGACTGTACGCTAACCTCTTCGCGGTGCTGGCTGAGGGCGGCTGCTTTTACGACATCGACAACATGCGGCCGAACGAAGCTTTTCTACAACAGCTCTACCGCCGTGGGCCGGATGCGGTTCGTCCAATGGGGGCGCCCGCCGTGGGGACCCCTCGGCCGGCCGGTACACCGTCGCGCGAGCATCCAGATCCCATGGAAGATCAGTTGGGCTGGCTGCGCGCAGCGGGCTTCCAGCACGTGGATTGCCTCTGGAAACAGCTTGGCCGCTCGATGATCGCCGGCTTTAAATAGAAATTCGGCGAGCCGCGTTTAGAGCATCGATATACGTCATCAATTTACAATGGCGTATATCGACATTAAGGACCGTGGCGTGAGAACCACAATCCAACTCGACGATGAAATCGTTGACCGACTACGGCGGTTCGTGCCGAACCGCGGCATGAACCAGTTCATCGCGGAAGCCGTCACTGCACGCCTTTCGGCACTCGAGCGGTCTGAGCTTGAGCTAACGATGAAGGAAGGCTATTCCGGGATCCGGCAGGCGCGGCGCGTACTGAATACTGACTGGGCAGCCGCGGAGGTCGAATCCTGGCCCGAGGGACGCACCCGCTGAGGGGCGAGGTTTATTGGGTCAATCTCGACCCGACAATCGGCTCGGAGATCCGAAACACCAGGCCGGCCCTTATCATTTCCAACGATGTCGGCAATGAGTACTCCGATCGAGTTATCGTGGCCGCGCTCACATCTCAGGGAACTAGGCGTGTCTATCCGTTTGAAGTCTTGGTGCGGGCCGGTGAGGGCAACCTCGATCAAACCTCCAAAGTGCTTTTGGACCAAATACGAACCGTCGATAAACGACGGCTGGGTAACCGCATCGGGGCTCTGAGCGACGAGCGGATGAGCGAGGTCGCGCGCGCGATTCGCCTCAGCTTGACGGTGTAGCGCAGTCCTGCCGTGGAGCCATCATAGGCTGGCGCAATGTGCGTGCCCTAGGTATTGGATACGGCCTGGACGACCTGCCGCCGATTTTGGGCCCCCCTCCGAACACGAGCGCTACTTTGTTATCGAAGGGCCCTATCAGGCCTACACTTGGGCGGCGGCGCGGCCCCGTCCGCGGTTGATCTCGGCCCACTCGCCCATCTGCACCGAATGGTTCGTGTCGACCGTGGGGCGACTGGGATCGCGGTAGACGTTGATGGGCTCGATGCCGGCCTGGACCTTCTCGATCTCGCGCTTCAGCATCTCGCGCAGCATCACGATGCCCCGGTCGGCGGTGGCCAGCCGCTCGTTCGCCCGAGTGGCGATGGGGCCCTGCGTTTCCCAGGCCATGTGGTCCTGCGGCTGGACGTCGTGCATGGTGAAGTGCGTGAACGGATGCAGCTCTGAGACGGGGGCCTTGTAGTGCTCGAAGTACGTCACCGGAAGGACGCTCTCGTCCTCTTCGGTTAGGCTGCCATCTGGGTTGGGGACGAAGTGGACGAAGAAGACCTGCGTATGCGTGTCGTCGATGGGCACGCGGATCTGGGTATCGTTCCCGTGCCGCAGGATATTGGGGAAGACCAGCGGATGCTCGTCTACGTGGCCGTTCTTGGATACGCGCTTCTTCATGATGCCCACTGAGACTTCAGAGAATTCGAAGTATTCGACGTCGTCCGTCAGCCCGCGCGTGGTGTTGGCCAGCGGCGGTCCACCGCGCCGCATCACCACGTCTGCGTGCAGCACGCGGGAATGGGACGGGTCGACGGAGTTCTCCATGGGCTGCAGCCAATTGCAGTCCAGCCGCGGTTGCACGTGTACGGATCGACGGCCGTCCTGGCGCACCCAGAGATCGTAAGGCGGAATCTCGGGGACCGGCTCCGGGCCCAGATAGGCCCAATAGAGCCCGATGAACTGGCGAACGGGATAGGCTGTGTGCTTTACGGTGAGGTAGAGCTTGCTGTCGGCCGGCTCGGCGGGC
>DASXTD010000006.1:0-2343 GCA_036505655.1 Chloroflexota bacterium | reverse complement strand
AACCCCGGATGAGGCGCCTGATCTGCACCGCATCGTCGAAGAACTCGCCGCCGAGACCCATATCCCGAAGCCGCGACTCTACGTTTCTCCGACCGATTCACCGAACGCTTTCGCCACCGGCCGCGACCCTTCGCATGCCGCGCTTGCGGTTACGAGCGGGCTACTGAACCTGCTGGGTCCCGACGAGCTGCGAGGCGTGCTCTCGCATGAAATGGGGCACATCCGTAACCACGACACGCTCACCATGACCGTAGCGGCCACCGTGGCCGGGGCTATCACGTTCATCGCCCAGATGGCACAGTGGGCAATGTTGTTCGGCGGCTTCGGAGGCCGCAGCGACGACGACCGCGATTCAGGCATGGGCGGCATCGTTGTAGGCCTGTTCATGATGATTCTGGCGCCCATCGCAGCCACGATCATTCAGCTCGCGATCTCGCGGGCTCGCGAGTTCGAAGCAGACGCCACCGGCGCCCGCATCTCGCACAGCCCGCTCGCGCTGGCCAACGCCCTGGAGAAAATCGAGTCCACAGTGGCCTCCCGACCGATGCAGGTACCCCAGACGGCTGCCCACCTGTTCATCATCAACCCCCTGGGCCAGGGCGGCTGGAGCAATCTCTTCCGCACGCACCCCCCCACCGCTGAACGCGTGGCCCGCCTCCGGGCGATGGCGCTTTAAGAGAGCCCGCGGTGCAAATCTCTGCTTCGATCCTGAGCGCCGATTTCGCACATCTCCAGGATCAAATCCACCGCGCCGAGCAGGCCGGGGCAGACATGATCCACGTCGACGTCATGGATGGGCATTTCGTGCCCAACCTGACCATCGGGCCCCTGATCGTGGAAGCGGCTCGACGCTCTACGCATTTGCCAGTGGACGTACACCTCATGGTGGAGGAGCCAGATCGCTTGATCCACGAGTTCATCGAGGCGGGCGCTTCGATCCTGACCGTCCACCAGGAAGCCTGCGTGCACCTCCAACGCACATTGGCTGAGATTCGCTCGCTGGGAGCACGCCCCGGCGTAGCCCTGTGCCCGTCCACGCCGGTGTCGTTGCTCGAGCACGTCATCGACGACGTCGAGCTCTTGCTGATCATGACCGTGAATCCGGGATTCGCCGCTCAAGAGCTCATCCCGGCTACGATCGGTAAAGTGCGCCGCGCTCGTGAGCTCCTGAGTACCTGGCAATCCAATGCCATGATCGAAGTCGATGGTGGAATCAATCCGGATACCGCCCCGCAGCTAGTCGAGGCGGGCGCAGAGGTCCTGGTCGCCGGGTCAGCGATCTTTGGAAATGGCGCCATCGAAGCTAACGTTCAGCGCTTGAGGGCCGCCGCCTCGCTGGTCGCCACCCGCTAGCTGGCCTTCTTACGCTCCGTGCGCATGCAGCGGGTGCAGGCGTTCACCTTGCGGGGATAGCCATCGATCATAATCGTGGTCTGCTGGACGTTGGCGTACCAGGGACGATTAGTTCGATGTTTGGAATGACTTACGTTATGACCGAACGTTGTGCCCTTGCCGCAAAGCTCGCAGCGTCTGCGCATCAGTCGTCCTCAGAAGTAATGGTCGAGGCAGTGTACCAAAGTCTAAGCCCGGTCGTCCTGAGCCTGTCGAAGGATGAGCAGGCAGAGGCGGCCATTGTGGTTCGACAAGCTCACCACGAACGGCCGAAGGGGCCAACTGAATGATCGGCCGAGAGCCCAACCGCGGACTTGCCTGGGATGGCGGCGCACTCCGCGAAGCGCTTGCCGAAAGCGCCACCTGGGTCGAAGCCCATGCCGAGGCCCTCAACGCGCTCAATGTGTTTCCAGTGCCCGATGGCGACACCGGCTACAACCTCGCACGCGCCCTCCGCGCCGCGGCCGAAGAGGCCACTCGGGCGCCCAGCGATTCATTGGGCGACGTGGCCACATCCATGGCGCGCGGCGCTTTGATGTGCCCAAGTGCGGGCAACTCAGGAAACGTGCTGGCCGGACTCCTGCGCGGCATGGCAAGTCAACTGGAGGGCTCAGCTGCCGCCGGGCCCTTGGAGATGGCGAAGGCTCTGCGTGAGGGCGCCAACGCTGCATACAACGCCTTGGAGCGGCCCGTCGAGGGGACCATCTTGACTGTCGCCCGCTGCGCTGCAGATGGTGCAGAACAAGCCGCCAACTCTGGCGGCAACCTACTCGATGTGCTCGAAGCCGCCGAGCGCAGTGCCCGGCTCGCGGTGGCTCAGACACCGGAGCTGCTGCCCATTCTCAAAGAGGCCAAGGTCGTGGACGCCGGTGGCGAGGGCTATCGCGTCTTTCTAGAAGGCCTTGGCTTCTACGCTCGCGGCGAACCCGTCCCGGCTGAGGAGGTCCCGGT
>DASXTD010000005.1:0-8747 GCA_036505655.1 Chloroflexota bacterium | reverse complement strand
GACGCGGCTACGAGACGGCGGTGTCCAAGCGCAAGCGCGGCGAGGTTGGGTTTCCGATCGAGCAGCTGGTGCGGGATGCTGAGCTGTATCGGATCGGGGAGGGTGCGACCGACATCCTGGTGCCGTTTATCGCCCGCGAGGCCTGGAGTCCGCATCTCGCGCGGGTGAAAAACGCGCTGGGCATCGGATTCCTTGGATTCAAGAGCGCGGGCGCAGCGCTGAATGCCTCGGTGCCCTACGCGCGCTGGTATTTGGGCCGTCTGCTGCCCAGGCGTTCGTCGGGCGGCAATGGGCACGCAGACTCATGGGCGGAGCACCGCCGCGCTTACGTGGCGCAGCGTAGCCGGGTCCTAGCCCGCGTATCGCTCCAGGCGATGGCTGTCCACCGCACGGGGTTGGAGCGGAAGCAGATCATCGTGGACCGGCTGGCCGCCGAGGGGATGGATCTGTTCATGATGTGCGCCACCACGGCCTACGCCGAATATCTGTCCGAGAAACGCGGGCGACCAGCGGCGCGCGACCTGGCGGATCACTTCTTCAATGATGCCCAGCGCTGGATCGCGCACCGCAACTTCCGCTACGCATCGCGGATCACGGAATGCGTCGGCGACGACGCGGCCCTCGCCCTCGGCCGCCAAGCCCTGATTGGCGACCTCGACTGGCTCGCGGAAGGCGCGCTCGGCAGAGATTATTAAAGGGGCGCCGCCAACGTGGCGTCACTCAAGCTATTGCCCGTTGGGCTATCAGCTCGTTGCATAAATCCACTGCGAGGCGTTTTACAAGCGAGGGCGCGCAAAGCGGCGAGGACTGCGAGCCTCAAGGAGCGAGAAATGCTTGAGCAACAGGAACGCCAGCCGATCCGCGTTCGAGTTTACGAGAGTGTGGGGCGAGTGATGATCGCGGCACCTATGCCCGGTTTGGAGCCGGGTGATATCAGCGTCGAAATTGCCGACGATCTGGTCACCATTCGGGGCGATTACCGCGGACCGCTCAAGGAAGACCGCCTCTCATTCAGCGACGATCCCACAACCTTGCTGCTGGATGAGTGGAGACCCGGCCCCTATGAGCGGGAGGTGTCACTTCCGCAGCCAGTAAGCGGTTTCCTTGCGAACGCCACCTACGGAAATGGCGTGTTAGTGCTGGTGATGCCCAAGCGAGAGGACACCGTCGGTAATGAGCATGTGGTGTTCGGTTTGCAGCCGCTTGTCGGACCGCGCGGAGTGCGCGTCGGCCACGTAGGCCGCGACATCCGCCCCGCCCACATGGAGGGCCATCTAGCGCGTGCTCACTGACGAGCCGCGTAAATCGCCACTGCTGGGAGGTGCGCCATGGCTCATTTCAAGTACTTGATCATCGGCGGTGGGATGACCGGAGACGCCGCTGTCCATGGGATTCGAGAGATCGATCCAACCGGATCCATCGGAGTCATTAGCGCCGAGGAAGATCCGCCTTATGATCGCCCGCCGCTAACGAAGGGCCTATGGAGGGGCGATGACTTCAGCAGCATTTGGTTGGACACGCAGGGTCCCGACGTGGAGTTGATGCTCGGGCGACTAGTGGAAAAGTTAGACCTCGCAGGACGGCTGGTGGTCGATACAGAGGGCGTCGAGTACAGCTACGAGAAGCTGCTGCTGGCCACCGGGGGCACCCCGCGGCGGCTTCCTTCTGGATCGTCGGTAGTCAACTATTACCGCACAGTCGGAGATTACCGTCAGCTCCGCCAAGACTTCGATCGATTCGATCGATTCGCGGTAATCGGAGGAGGCTTTATCGGGTCGGAGATCGCCGCGGCTTTGGCGATGAACGGGAAGAAGGTCGCCCTGCTCTTTCCGGAGGATGCCATCGGCGCTCGGGTTTATCCAGCTGAGCTCGCTGCGTACCTTACGACCTATTACCGCCAAAGAGGCGTTGAAGTTCACCCGCATAGCATGGTGACCGACGTGGCTACGCGTGAAGACCACCACATCCTGGACGTTCGCACCACCGGAGGCGCACGCTACCAGATTGAAGCCGAGTCGCTAATAGCTGGTATCGGCATTACGCCTAACACCGATCTGGCCGAATCGGCAGGGCTTCGCAGCGATGACGGCATTCTGGTCGACCGCTACTTGCAGACGAGTCACCCAGATGTGTGGGCCGCCGGGGACGTTGCGAATTTCGAGAACCCGGCCCTCGGAATCCGACTCCGGGTCGAACACGAGGATAACGCCAAGACCATGGGACGGGCGGCGGGCCTCAACATGACAGGCCAGGCGACGGCCTACGACCACCTGCCCTTCTTCTATTCGGACCTGTTTGAACTCGGTTATGAGGCGGTAGGCGAGCTCGATAGCCGCATGGACACCTTCAGCGATTGGCAAGAGCCGCTACAGAAAGGCACGATTTATTACCTGCGTGACGGACAAGTCCGGGGCGCGCTGCTCTGGAACGTGTGGGAGCAGGTGGATGCGGCACGCGACCTGATCGCGGCCCACGCCCGATTCCGGCACCAAGACCTGATCGGTCGGCTGGCGGCCTAGGTACATTCCATGCCTGCATACGATGTGGCTGTCATTGGCGGCGGACCCGGCGGCTACGTGGCCGCCATTCGGGCTGCGCAGCTCGGATTGAGCACGGCGCTGATCGAGAAAGATACGGTGGGCGGCCTGTGCTTGAACTGGGGCTGCATTCCGAGCAAGGCGCTCTTGTACTCGGCCGAGCTGGCCAACCTCTTTCGCCGAGGACCCGAGTTCGGTATTGGCTTCACCGATTTGACGGCGGACATGGGCGTTGCCATCGACCGTAGTCGGGCCGTGGTTGACCAAATTGTGGGCGGTGTGGAAAGCCTGCTCAAGCAGCATCGGGTACAGGTCATCCAGGGCAGCGCACGCGTGGCCGCGCCCAATCAGATTGAGGTCCGGCCTTCGGGGCAGAAGATCCAAGCTAAAAACATCATCATCGCCACTGGGGGGGTCGCCCGCTCGCTGCCGGGCATTCCCATCGACGGTGATCGCGTCATGAGCAGCCGGGAGGCCCTGGCTCTCCGTTCGGCCCCCGCCTCGATTGTCATAGTGGGTGGAGGCCCCATCGGCGTTGAATTCGCCTATTTCTATCGCGCGTACGGCGTGGACGTGACCGTCGTTGAGCTTCTTGAACACCTCCTCCCTTACGAAGACGTGGATGTGTGCCGGCAGCTCGAGAAGTCATTCGGTCAGGCCGGCATCGAGGTACATACCAAGACAGGGGTTGAACAGCTGCAAGTCAACGCCAAAGGCGTCAAGGTCACGGTCAAAGCAGGAGGCAAACGCCTAATACTCAACGCCGAGCGCGTCCTCATCGCAGTGGGTTTCGGTCCAGCTACCGATGGCCTGGGCCTCGAGGAGGCGGGCGTCGAGACCGACCACGGCTGGATCAAGGTGGACGAATACGCGCGCACCAGCGTCCCGGGTATCTGGGCGGTGGGAGATGTGACTGGCCGCATGCTACTGGCCCACGTCGCGTCTCATCAGGGCGTGACCGCGGTGGAGAAGATCGCGGGCCAGGATCCACCGCCTCTCAACTATGACCAGATGCCCCGTGCCGTCTATTGCCAGCCTCAGGTGGCGAGTCTCGGGCTGTCCGAAACGGAAGCCCGTGAGCGAGGCTACAAGGTAGCCGTCGGACGGTTTCCCTTCCGAGCCAATGGCAAGGCCATGGCACTGGGTGAGACTGACGGATTCATTAAAGTGGTCGCCGACGAGAGCACCGGTGAGGTGTTGGGCTATCAGATGGTGGGCCACAACGTCACCGACCTGATGGGCGAGGCAAGCCTGGGCGCGGTGCTGGAGACGACGTTTGGCGAGCTGGCCTATGCGGTACACGTCCACCCCAGCCTGCCAGAGGCGCTAAAGGAAGCGGCACTGGCGGCTCGCGGCGAGGCCATCCATTTCTACAAGAGCTCTCGTCCAGCCGGAAAGGCGGCCTGAGCTTCCCAACGGCAGGAGTGTCGCGGTGATGTCGATTGAAAAAAGCGTCGCTGGAATCCCTCGCGAGGAGCTCCTGGGTCTACTCCATAAGATGGCGCTGATTCGCCGCTTCGAGCTGAAAGCGGCCGAGATGTACGCCCGAGGCCGCATCAAGGGTTTCTTACATCTCTATCCGGGCCAGGAAGCTACCGGAGTCGGATTGATCTCGCGACTACGCGACGACGACTACATCTATAGCCATTACCGCGAACACGGCCATGCTCTTGCGCGGGGCCTGGAGCCGAAAGCGGTCATGGCTGAGCTGTTCGGCAAAGTAACCGGCGTCAGCCACGGACTGGGCGGCTCGATGCACCTGTTCGATCACTCCCGACGCTTCATGGGGGGGTATGCGATTGTGGGCGGCCAGCTGCCGCTGGCGTGCGGAACCGCTCTCGCTATCCAGCAACTAGGGACCGACAACGTAACGGTTGCCATCTTTGGCGATGGCGCTGTCAATGAGGGGTCCTTTCACGAGTCGCTGAACCTGGCCGCGATCTGGCGCTTGCCCGTCCTGTTCGTATGCGAGAACAACCTGTACGGGATGGGAACGCACGTAAGCAGAGTCACGGCCACTCACGACATCTATCGCCGGGCCGAGGTGTACGGGATGCGCTCGGAACAGGTCGATGGAATGGACGTGCTGGAAGTGCGCGACCACGTAGACCAGGCCCTCCGACGCATCCGCAAACATGAAGGCCCGGCTTTCATTGAGGCCATGACCTATCGGTACCGAGGTCATTCGATGGCAGACCCGGAGTTCTACCGTGAGAAATCCGAGGTGGAGCGCTGGCGCCGTCAGGATCCCATCAACCGCTTCAAGGACGTACTGCTGCGAGCGGACTTCGAGGAAGAAGAGCTAGAAGCCATCGACGAAAGGGTTGACGCGGAGGTGGAAGACGCTGTGCGGTTCGCCGAGCAGAGCCGGTTCCCGCCTATCGAGACGCTGACCCAACACGTCTATGCCCCGTCAGCCGCCGATCTGCTCGAGACCGCTGAAGCGCCGGAACCCGTTCAAGCGGAGAAACGCGAGGAGTCTCCTGACCGAGAAGCCGGCGAGAAGGCTTCCGCATCAGAGCACGAGGCAGCCTGATGGCTGAGTTGGCCATTCGTGATGCACTCCGGGACGCCATCCGGGAGCAGATGGTGATCGATGAGCGCGTTATCGTGATGGGGGAGGACGTGGGCGCATATGGTGGCTCATATGGCGTGACCAAGGGTCTGCTGGACGAGTTCGGACCGGAACGCATCCGCGACACGCCTATCAGTGAGCTGGCCTTTGTGGGCGCGGGAATCGGCGCGGCCATCGGCGGTCTGCGGCCGATCATCGAGATCATGACGATCAATTTCAGCTTTCTCGCTCTCGACCAAATCATTAACAACGCTTCAAAGATCCACTATATGTTTGGCGGGCAGGTTCCAGTTCCGGTGATTATCCGGATGGCCAGTGGGGCGGGTCTTTCTCTGGGCGCTCAGCACTCGCACAGCCTCGAGGGGTGGTTCGCCCACATCCCCGGGCTCAAGGTTGTGTGTCCTTCCACCGCGGGCGACGCCAAAGGACTCTTGCGCACGGCCTTCGAGGACAACAATCCGATCATCTTCATCGAGAACACTGCCCTGTACGGCGTCAAGGGGGAGGTGCCCGAGGGGGACTACCGGGTGCCGTTTGGTGAGGTGCGCATCGCACGAGAAGGGTCCGATGCGACGGTCATCGGATATTCCGGCAGCGTCCCCCAAGCGCTCGGGGCGGCCGATCGACTTGCTGAGGAAGATATCGAAGCGGAGGTCCTCGACCTCCGCACGCTTCAGCCATTGGACACTCATGGCGTGGTGGAGTCTGTGCGCAAGACCCACCGAGCCGTGGTCGTGGAGCACGACTGGCGCTCCGGAGGCTTCGGAGCAGAGCTGGCTGCGCGCATCCAAGAGTTAGCTTTCGATGACCTGGATGCGCCGGTGGCGCGGGTGGCGGGGGTAGAAGTCCCCATGCCCTATTCGTTCGAACTGGAAAAGGCCGCGCTCCCCAGTGAGGCCCAGGTCGTGGACGCCGTGCGGGCGATGTTCTGAATCGAGCGAAGCGATAAGCGGAGCGGGATCGGGTCGCAACAGCCGGGGGGACGGCCAGGGAACGGCCGCTAGGAGAGGGCAAGATGGTTAGCGAAGTGGTGATGCCCCAGATGGGTGCTGACATGAAGGAGGGTACGCTCGTTCGCTGGCTAAAGTCGGAGGGCGATCAAGTCGACCGTGGCGAGATCGTCGCCGAGATCGAGACCGATAAGGCCAACGTTGAGATCGAAGCGTTTGACCGCGGGTTATTCCGCAAGGCTTTGGCCCATGAGGGAGATACCGTGCCAGTGGGCGACGTGATTGCCATCGTCGCCGACCCAGACGAGGACATCTCGAAGTACGAACCGGCTACGCAACCGGAAAGCAAGGCAGGGACGAAAGAAGCTTCGGCAAGAACCGAGACCGCGAAAGCGCCGGCACCGCCCTCTGAACCGCTAGCGGAGGAGATAGAGGCGAAAGAAGCCTCAGCCAAAACCGAGACGCAGAAAGCGCCGGCGCCGCCCTCTGAACCGCCAGCGGAGGAGACAGAGGCGAAAGAGGCCTCAGCCAAAACCGAGACCGGGAAAGCGCCGGCGCCGCCCTCGGAACCGCCGGCGGAAGAGGCTGAAGCGAAGCAGCCCACGGAGCCGCCCGCGGTTGCAGCAGAGCCGACGGCCGAACGAACGGAGGAGCAACAACCAACGGCTGAAACCGGTGAGCATCGCCGAGCCGACCATCACGCCGACGGCCACCTTCGCGCATCACCGATCGCGCGCCGAATCGCTGAGGAGCACGGCATCGATCTGTCGCATATCGAGGGGAGCGGGCCCGAGGGCCGCATCGTGAAGCGCGACGTCGAGGCTGCCGTCGAATCGGCACTTGAGATCGCCCCCGCTGCTCCCGTCACAGCACCGGTCACCCCGGGGCCACGCGCCGCGAAAGACGACGTCGAGGAGGTGTCGCTCAGTCGCATGCGGGCCACTATCGCCCGCCGCATGCAGCAGTCTAAACAGAATGCCCCACACTACTACCTGGCCGATGAAGCCGACGTGACCGATCTGTTCTATATTCGCGAGCAGATCAATGAGGCACTCGCTGAAAAAGAACGGGTCAGCGTGAATGACCTCATTCTCATGGCCACCGCGAGAGCGCTTACCCAGCATCCGCGGTTCAATGGCCAGTGGGTGGAAGATCGCCTCCAAATCCATGCCCATATCAACTTGGGCGTCGCCATCGCCCTCGATGATGGGCTGGTTGCTCCAGCTATCCTGGACTGCGCCCACAAGGGCCTGCGCCAGATCGCAACCGAAGCTCGTCAGCTCGCCGAGCGCGCTCGCCGGGGGACTCTGAAAGCCGAAGAGCACAGCGCAGGGACGTTCACCGTTTCGAACATCGGGCCGTTTGACATCGCCAGCATTGTCCCGATCATCAACCCGCCGCAGGTCGCTATCGTTGGGATCGGCGCCGCCCGAGAAAAGCCAGTCGTCCGCAATGGCGAGATCGTGGTGCGCCAGCTAATGTCCATCGTCCTGGCCGCGGACCACCGCGCCACCGACGGCGCAGAGGGTGCCCGCTTCCTTGCCACGCTTCGCCGGTACCTCGAGGTGCCTGTACTAATGTTGGCCTGATAGGTCGGTTATTCCAGGTGGCCGCGACGGCAGCGTCAACTGTGTGCTCGAAAAACTCGACGGTGCATATTCCTATACCAGCGCTGGCAACTGGGATGGGGCGACGGGGACTGCGACGATGCTCGGCACATCGAGATCCATGGCTCTGCGCAGTGTGGGAAGCAGGTCGCCAACCGACTCGACCGTAAATCCTGGCAGGCCAAAACTGGCCGCGTATTGCGAAAAGTCGGGATTGTCGAAGGCCACCCCGAAGGTGCGGCCGAAGCGGCGCTGTTGATTCAGCTCGATGACGCCGTAGCGATTATCGACCAGAACCACCGCCACGAATGCCGTCTTGAGGCGCTTTGCCGTCTCCAGCTCCTGGGAATTCATCAGGAATCCGCCATCCCCCATAACGGCGAGGACCTTGCGGTCCGGGTGGACAAGCTTGGCCGCAATGGCGCCGGGTAGCGCGATGCCCATCGACGCCAGGCCGTTCGCGATGATGACCGTGTTGGGACGAGCGGTGGGAAACCGAGTCGCAATCCATAGCTTGTGCACCCCGACGTCGCTGATCAGGATGTCGTCGTCACCCATGGCTCGACGCAGATCACTCACTACTCGTTGGGGATGAATCGGGAATGCGTCGCCGATCAGCGGCGCCTCGTCGTGCGCCCGGGATGCCACACCGTCCCAGTCCCAGGCGGGGGCTGCCTCACCGAACGCTACGGACATCGCTCTGAGGCTCTCGCCGATCTCGCCAACGACTTCAGCGGCCGGCAGGTAGCTTCGATCCACTTCTGCAGCAGTACTATCGATGTGCAGGATGGTCTTGTCCTGACGGCCATTCCATACATTCGGCGACCATTCGACCAGGTCATAGCCAATGGCCACGACCAGATCCGCTTCCCCCAGGGTGCTCAGCGACGCGTCCTTGGAATGGAGGCCCATCGCTGGCCGCGCCAGCGCGTTCCGATAGTCCAGCGCGCCCTTCCCCATGAAGGTTGTAATCACCGGCAGGCGGAGGCGCTCGGCGAATTCAGTGAGCTCCTCAGATGCTTGTCTGCGAATTACGCCGTTGCCGGACAGAATGACGGGGCGCCTCGCCGCTCGCAGC
>DASXTD010000004.1:0-4547 GCA_036505655.1 Chloroflexota bacterium | reverse complement strand
AGCCATCGCATTGCTGCTGGCCTGGGCGGCTCTCGGCAATCTGCCCACCAACTGGGTCGGAGCGGCCCTTTTGGTGCTCGGGATCATCCTGGTCGTGGCGGAGGCCCACACGCCGCTTATGGGCGCATCTGCTATCGCCGGCGCCATCTCTTTCACGCTGGGCGCGCTGCTGCTGTTTCGTCCCATCGGGTCCGTCTCACCTTCCGCCCCAGCGGTTGCCCTCAATCCGCTCATCGTGGTGATCGTGGCCGGAGCCGCCGGGGCCTTTCTCCTGGCAGTCCTGCCGGCGGTGGTGCGGACCAGGCGCTTGAAAGCCATATCGGGCACAGCAGTGCTCATCGGCACCACCGGTACCGCGCGCGGGGACCTCGCGCCACAGGGGATCCTGCACATTGCCGGCGAAGACTGGAGCGCGGTGACCGAGGGGGACCACATTCGTTCGGGCGAGCAGGCACAGGTCGTGCGAATCGAGGGGTTGACCCTTGTAGTGCGGCCGTCGTCCGGAACCGAAGTGGTACCATCTGCCTAGTCGTCGGGATAACGGTTTCGCCGCTCGACTAGGACAGAACCGTGCGGTACGTCACCTGGGTTGTATTTCTCCTCATCGTGGGGATGTTCGCCAATCGGCAGAACGTCTCTAACCTCTTCCGCGATTTCTCAGGGCTCGGCGGGGGCCTCGGAGCCCCGCCCGAATTTCCACAGCCCGAAGTTGGGCAACCGGAGGGAAGCATGGGGGGACTGGCTGGGCTGATCATATTCGTCGTGCTCGTGATCCTGGCGTTGGTTACGCTCTTCAAAACGGTGCGGGTCGTGCCCGAATACCAGCGCCTGGTCATTTTTCGGCTAGGACATGCGCTGCCTGAGCCCAAGGGGCCGGGCCTGGTATGGTTGATTCCCTACGTAGATAAGCCCCGGACGGCCGACCTGCGGGAGCGGTTTCACGAAATTCCCGCCCAATCGGCCATCACCAAGGACAATGCTCCCGTCTCCATCGACTTCCTAATCTACCGCCGGGTCGTCAACGCGGTAGCTAGCGTTGTCGAGGTAGAAGATTTTCAAGGGGCTGCTGAAGGGATCGCCAAGACCACGCTACGCTCCGTCGTCGGCGACATCTCGCTTGACGACGTACTCTCCCGTCGCGAGCACATGAACGAGGTGATGCGCGACAAGCTCGACGAAGTCACCGAAAGATGGGGCGTGAAAGTGACGGCCGTTGAAGTGAGGGAGATTCTGCCTCCCCACGACATCCAAGAGGCGATGAGCCGCCAGATGTCAGCCGAACGCAATCGACGCGCCGTCGTAACCGAGGCCGATGGCAAGCGCGAGGCAGCCATCGCCATCGCGACGGGCGAGAAGCAGGCGGCGATCCTACAGGCGGAGGGCCTACGGCAGGCGACCATTCTGGAAGCTGAAGGCACCCGCCAGGCAACCATCCTGCAGGCAGAGGGCTTGTCGAACGCGCTAGCTCAGATCGAGGCCGCGGCCGGGCAGGTAGGCACGAACACTATGGGCTTGCAGTACCTGGATGCATTCCGCACCCTCAGCCGCTCAGACTCCACCAAGTGGATCGTCCCCATGGAGATCACGGGGCTGCTCCGCTCATTCATGGGGCAGCCGAATCCCCAGAACGGCGGCTCACAACCGACCTCGTGACCCGGGGGTAGAGGTCAGGCCAGCCTGACCCGCGGCGACGCATGCGTCGCGCCTACCCGAGCGCCTGGGGTCCTAAGCGCCTTCTAGCGTCGCTGGGTCAACTCCAGCGGCGCCGCGATAGCTGTAGCGGGTGACCTTGGGCGCCTTGGGCGGCTTGGTGGCCACCTGGTAGAGGACCGTGAGGTCATCCGTCTCATTGCAGAGTTGGTAGTAGTAGCTCTGGTTGATGTGAATGAGCTCGCCGGGGTTTAGCACCCAGTCTTCGCCCTCGTTGACGCCGTAGATGTGCAGCTGGCCCTTGAACACCATGAACATGTGCTCAGAGCCGGGGTGGCAGTGCATCTCGTCCCGTTGGCCCGGCTTGTACACGTTGATGACGCACTTGGCATAACGGTTATCGGTAAGTTGGATGTAGCCGCCACCCTTGGGATCGGGGTTGATGTTGTCCGGGATGCTCACCACTTGCCAGCCCTTGGTCCTGGCCTTTTGCTTGGCAGCGTAATCCCGATCGCCATTCGTGTTGTCGTCCATCAGCTCGTGACTTCGGTCCAACGGCTCCGTCTCAGTCTTAGCCATCGATCATGCCTCCTGCCTATTTAACGGCCGTTAGCCAAGCTTTCAACTCGGACGTGGCTGGCCGAGGCCGCTCCGCTGATCGCTGCGCTCGATCGCTGAGAGGTATGTTACCCCTAGGCGATGTCCACCGTAGCGCCGGCAGCGCGCAGCTTCTCGGCGGCTTCGTTCGCTTCCTGCTTGTTCACACCCTCTTTGACGGGCTTGGGCGCCGCCTCGACCAGATCCTTGGCTTCCTTGAGACCCAGTGCGGTTAGCTCTCGAACGGCCTTGATGACCTCGATCTTCTTGGGACCGAAGTCCTTGAGGATCACGTTGAACTCGGTCTGTTCTTCTTCCGGCGCGGCGGCGGCAGCGCTCGGCGCGGCAGCAGCGGCGGGGGCGGCAGCCACGGCAGCCGTCACGCCCCAGGCCTCCTGTAAGGCGGTGGAGAGCTCAGAGATTTCGAGCGCGGTAAATGTGTTCAGCTGATCGATGATGGTCTGGACTTTGTCGGTTGCCATGTTATTTCTCCCTCTTAATTAAGCGGCCGCGCCGCCAAGTTGTTCGCTGCGAGCTTCGAGCGTCCCAACGAGCTGCTGCAATGCCCCGTTCAGCACTCCTACCATCGCTGCTAGCGGGGCATTGAGGGTGCCGACCAGCGTGGCTTGGAGAACCTCTTTCGAGGGGAGCTCGGCCAGTCGGGTGATTTCCGCCGGGGCCAGCAGCTGCTTGCCCAGCAAGGCGTTCTTGACCCGCATGGGCAACCGCTGGATGCGTATGGTATCGGTCAAGGTCTTCGCCATTTGCACTGGATCCCCATAGGCGAAGACGAACGCCGTTGGGCCTTCCAGAGCGGGGGTCAGAGCTTCCTGATCGGTCCCCTTGACTGCCAGCCGAGCCAGCGTGTTCTTGGCCACCCGCATCTCGGCGTTGGCGCCTTGCAGGGCCCGGCGAAGATCCGCCAGCTGCGCAACATTGAGCCCGCGATAGTCCGTGATCACCGCCATCTGGGATCGTCCAATCCGATCCGCCAGGTCTGCCACGGCCGCGACTTTCTCGGGTCGAATTATCGTGGGTCGCTTCGTCGCCATTCCGCCTCCTTCACAGACTAAAAGCTGACAACAAAAAGCCCTCGGCCACATGCGCCGAGGGCTACTCTTCTTGTCATTCTGAGGAGTGAAGCGACGAAGAATCTCCCGGAACTAGCAAGCCCTTGCCTACCAGTGCCTTCCCGGGAGGTCCGCCGCTGCGGCTCAGGACGACAAAAACATTTGCGCCTCGGCGGGCGGCCTAACCATTACGCCCGCCGAAGCGGGCACCCGCTGTCTTGGGCCCTATTCGGTTTTAGGCTGCTACCTCGGACACCAATGCCAGCGTTGGCCCTATGTCCAGCTTGACGCTGGGCCCCATCGCAGGGGCCAGTGCGATCGATCGAATGTATTGTCCGCGCGCGGCCTGTGGCTTGGCCCGCACGATTGCGTCTAGCAACGCCACCAGGTTCTGTTGTAGCTGGTCTGGCGAGAAGCTCGCTTTTCCGATCACGCTATGAATCACACCGGTTTTGTCCACCCGGAACTCGACCCGGCCAGCTCGGACCTCTTTGATCAGCTTACCGATATCCGTGGAAACGGTGCCCGTCCGAGGGTTTGGCAGCAGTCCGCGGGGGCCCAGAACACGACCCAGACGGCCTACGGCGCCCATGATGTCAGGTGTCGCCACGGCCACGTCGAAATCCAGGAAGCCATCCTGAATTTTTTGGACGAGATCCTCGCCACCCACGTAGTCGGCGCCCGCTTCCTCTGCCTCGCGTGCGCTTTCCCCCTGGGCGAAGGCCAGGACCCGGATCTTTTTACCCGTGCCGGCCGGCAGCACTACGGATGCCCGCACCAGCTGATCGGCATGCCGAGGGTCCAGACCAGTCCGAACGTGGCATTCGATGGTCTCATCGAACTTGGTCTTCGATAGGTCTTTCACGAGCTCGAGACCCTCGGTCGGCCCGTATAGATGATTCGGATCGACCTTCTTGCGAAGCTCGACGAGGCGCTTTCCCTGATCAGCCATGGTTATTGCACCACCACGCCCATGCTCCGAGCGGTTCCTTCGATGATTTTCTCGGCAGCTGCGACATCCTTTGTATTGAGATCCGGCATTTTGAGTTCGGCGATGCGCTTTACTTCAGCGCGCGAGAGCACACCAGCCTGAGCCTTGCGCGGCGTGCTCGATCCTTTGTCGATTCCCGCCGCCTTTCGAATCAAATCCGAGGCGGGCGGGGTCTTGAGCACAAATGTGAAGGACCGATCCTCGAAGACGGTCAACTCGACCGGGACGATGCTCCCCGC
>DASXTD010000003.1:0-5216 GCA_036505655.1 Chloroflexota bacterium | reverse complement strand
GACCTCATGGACCAGTTGGGACTCCCTGACGGCCAGGTGATTCGGATCACCACCCAGCACGGACGCTGCGCGCTCGGCCGCGTCGCCGCTAGCAAGTCACCTGCCAGCTCGGGATCGATCCGGATCGACCGCTTCACTCGGCAGACACTCAAAGTGTTCCCACACGAGCAGGTGAACCTGGAACTAGTGGACCTCGCGCCCGCCCCCGAAGTCGTCCTCGTTCCTGGCATCGATATGTCGATGCTGCGAGCGCCCAACCTCGTCCCGCAACTCAAAGCGCTTCTATCGGGGGATGCGGTTCCTGTCCGGGAGGGCATGTTGCTCTACCTGCAACCGCCGGATCGGTCCACGGGCATCGTCTACGAGGTCCACCATGTAGCGGGAACCGAGGGAGTCGTCACCGACGTAACTGAGCTCTACCTAGAGGTCGAGCACGACCACCAGCACGACGAGGGTGGCCATCATGCGCACGAGCATGGGGCACGCGCCGAGGCCGTGCTCGAAACAACATTCGAGGACGTGGGCGGGCTGGGCGACCAGATCCGCGTGATTCGCGAGTACGTCGAGCTTCCGCTCATCTTCCCCCACCTGTATCAGCAGGTCGGGATCACGGCCCCGCGTGGCGTGATTTTCTACGGCGCCCCGGGCACCGGCAAGACGCTGCTGGCCCGAAGCGTCGCCAACGAGATCAACGCGCAGTTCTTCTACATCAACGGTCCCGAGGTCGTCGGAACCTACAGCGGCCAGACCGAAGAAAACCTCCGGCGCATCTTCGGCGAGGCCAGCTTCAATCCGCCTTCGATCATCTTCATCGACGAGCTGGACGCAGTTGCTCCAGCCCGGAGGACCGCCAGCACCCTATCCGATGCCCGCGCCGTGACCCAGCTGCTCTCCCTTATGGACGGGCTGAAGCGCGCGGAAGGCGTCATCGTCATCGGGACCACCAACCGGATCGAGGCGATCGATCCCGCCCTGCGGCGCGCCGGCCGCTTCGATCGCGAGGTGTATTTCCCTACGCCGTCGGTCGCCGCCCGGAACGAAATCCTGCGCGTGCAGACCCGCGACATGCCCCTCACGGATGATGCCCTCGCCGCTTTGCCCAACATCGCGGAGCAAGCCTACGGGTACGTGGGAGCCGACCTCATGGAGCTCGCTCGCGAGGCCGGGTTGAATGCACTCCGCCGAGCTTCCAGCAAATATCTCGGCTCCCCCTCTCTGCCGACCGCCCTTGATCCTTCCGATCTGGTGGTCACCCAACAAGATTTCGAGACTGCACTCAACGCAGTGCATCCAGCCTCATTGCGAGAATCCCTGCTGTCGTACCCACGCGTAACCTGGGCCGACATTGGCGGCCTGGCTCCGATGAAGACCCGCCTGATGGAGCTGGTCCAGGAACCGCTCCGCCATCCAGACGCCTTCGCCAGGATCGGCCTCTCCACCAACCTGGGCGTCCTCCTCCACGGACCACCCGGGACGGGTAAGACGCTGCTCGTCCATGCCCTGGCCCGTGAAACCGGGATCAACTTCATAGCGATTCAAGGGCCGGAGCTTTTCTCCCAGTGGCTTGGCGAATCCGAGGAGAGCGTTCGCCACGTCTTCGACCTGGCTCGACGCGCCGCTCCCTGTCTGGTCTTTTTCGACCAGCTCGACGCCGTGCTGCCCCGCCGTGGCCTGGCCGACGAGGGCACCCGCGCTCCCCAGCGAGTGGTGAGCCAGGTGTTCTCCGAGCTGGACCGCGTCGATCAAGCGAGCCAGATCTTCGTGGTGGGCGCCACCAACGATCTCGCCCTGGTCGATCCAGCTGCGCTTCGCCCCGGCCGCTTCGGCGTTCATCTGGCGGTCGGGAACCCCGATACGAATGATCGAGCCGAGATTCTCAACGTCCACTTGCGCGGTGCCGCCTTCCCTCCGGACGTGGACGGCGCCTTGCTGGCGCAGGCGCTCGCAGCCCGAACCGATGGCTTATCGGGCGCGGACCTCGGTTACATTGTTCAGTCAGCGAAGCTACGCGCACTCAGCGAGTCTCAATTCGCCGATTCCCCGGCGCTTACCATCGGGCACTTCGCAGCGGCCTTAGCCGAGTTTAAGCCTAAGCAAGAGGCTTGACGCGAGTCCCTACCCGGACGCGTCCTCCAGGTGCTCGATGCCGCCAAAGCTCAGGTAATCGTAGAGCCGTGACTTGAACACCACGAAGCGAGCCGGTCGCTCCGGGTCGCGGTTGAACGACTGGTGGGTGCTCAGCACGGGTACCGCTACCACGTCGTTCGCCTCCCAGTCCCAGCGCGTACCATCGATCTCGTCGTAGCCGTTGCCATCGATGATGAAATGCAGCTCCTCGCCCACGTGGCTGTGCTTGCCGGAGCTGCCGCCCGGCGGCAGCTCCTGGAGATAGACCTCGAACATGCGCAGCCCGGTCGCCAGCGGATCGTGGCCCGGGTGCAAATACCAGAGGATTCGCCCATTGCGGGTGTCCTGCCATTTGCGATCGCTCTGATGGATCACCTGCGGAACTGACTGCCGCCAGTGCCGCTCTTCCTCGTACAGGCGGAGGAAGTAATCGTAGTCGTCGTGGACTTCGTGCGTAGCCGCGGGCGGCGCCTCCAGCATGCGGCGCGCCATAAGTTCGTTGCCGATCGTATTCACAAATAGAAAATCCTGCTCGCCCCGCCGGTAGCCGGCCAGCTTACCGGTTTCGTCATAGAGCGCTTTGGCATCGTCGGGCAGCGTCCAGTTTTCATTGACCTCGATCTTCTCGCTGCCCTCGCTCACGACCGCCAGACCCTGCTGGACGTAGACGAGCATGGCCGGCCCCTCGTCGCAGAAGTGCTGGTGCATGCAGTACGGCGGCACGATCATCAGGTCGCCCGCGCCCCAATCGTG
This sequence comes from Chloroflexota bacterium, assembly GCA_036505655.1. Lineage (GTDB taxonomy): Bacteria > Chloroflexota > UBA6077 > UBA6077 > SHYK01 > DASXTD01. The sequence goes on along the minus strand of DASXTD010000003.1, from coordinate 2,336 downwards.
GCGGCGGCCATCATGGATCTCGTGGCCCTTCCCCTGGAGGATGAAAAACGGCACTTCGGGATAATGGCGATGGTTGGCGTTCTTGTGGCCGGTGTCCACGGTCTGCAAGAGCAACCGCAAAGACTTCATCGCGGCGGTCCATGGCTTGCGCTCGGCAGTGGGGAGATCGTACGTGGTGTAGACCTTGTGATAGGCGGATTGGGATTGCTCCCAGGGCACCGATTCACCCTTCACCACCCGCGGCCGTTCGCGCATCAGCTTCGACCAGGACGCGTGGCTGCGCTGGCGGATCTCGTCCCACTCGTAGTCCTGGACCCGGCGTTCCCGCTCCTGAGTCCGCTCGCGTATGCGTAGTCGCTCTTGGCTCATCTGTCCTCCTGGCTAACCGCTCGTTCCGAAACGGGAGTCCACGATCTCATTCTCAGGCAGACCTTCGGTATACCGGGAAGCTCAAGCCCAGTCAATCTTCAGTCGCGTTGACCAGCAGGGCCGTGGGCCGTGATACTGGCACGTTCACAATGCGGGAGGGAAAAGCATGCTCGATGGCAAGGTGGTGATCATCACGGGTTCAGGCGGCGGAATCGGGCGCTACGTCGCCAAGACCTTTGCCCAGGAACACGCCAAGGTCGTCGTATGCGACATCAAGCCGCTCGACAACGTGTCAAAGGACCTGGAAGAGTTGGAAGCGGACTATTTCGCGGTTCCAGCCGACGTGACTGACGAGAAGTCCGTCCGCAACCTCATGGACACTGTGATGAGTCGCTACGGCCGCATCGACGTGCTCCACAATAACGCCGCCATCGTGACCCATTTCCAGTGGGCCAACGAGGTCTGGCCGCGCATCGCCGAGCTCGAGCCCAGCTTCTGGAACAAAGTGATCCAGACCAATCTCGGGGGCACATTCATGTGCACCCACTTCGCGCTCCCCCACATGGAGGCTCAGCGCTCCGGCCACATCATCAGCACCATGGGCGGCAGCGGGGCGGTCGGCGGCTCTCCCTATCAGGTCTCGAAGGATGCAATTGGCACGTTCACCCGCATGGTTGCTAATGAAGAGAAGGACTACAACATCTGCGTCGTGGCGATGGGGCCAAACGTAAGAGGTGTGACCGGCATCGCCACGGAGGACGCTCCCGAAGAGGCACGTCAGCGGATGAACGGCGTCGAAATTGTGGGGAATCGTTTCGTGCTAGCGGCGCAGGCGGGCATGGAGCTCAGCGGTTCCCGCCTCGACGTCGAGGATGGCAAGCTGGTCGCCTTCTAGTCGTTTAGAGACTTAGTCGCCCTTCAAGAAGTCATCGTCCCATACGTAGTTCGGGTCCGTGTAGGCCTCGGGCGGCATCAGTGACGTCAGGCCGCGCTTGGCCAGCTCGTCTTCGAACTTCTGCCGGATCCAGGGGTCCTCTTCCACGAACGGGATCCCCTTCTTGGGGTCGGGCGCCGTGTAGTTCATCAGCGGCTGGGGCGGGAAGATACGCAGCTGGCGATTCTCGACTCCACCGGAGTTGATGTGCATGTGGTACCACTGGTTCGGCGGCACGAAGACGGCACCCTCCTGCCAGGGAGCGACTATCCAATCTTCCTTTTTCGCGCCTTCCGGCCACATCACCACGAAACCTTCCGCCTCTTGAATCCCCAGGATGGTAACGCCCGGCCCATGGCGGTGGGCCGATCGATAACGGCGTGAGGGCAGCACCATCAGGCCCGTGCGGATAGCCGAATTAGGGAACTGGATGCCACCGCTGTACGCCCACCGCCCCGCTCCACCGTACGCCGCCAGGTTGTCCCACAAGGTGAGGTCCGGGAAGAAGTTGGCATACCAGGTCTCCGAGTGGCTGATCACGCCGCCCCTGTTATGTTCGGTGCGCATCGCCCGTGCCTCGGCTGAATAAAACGTTCCGTCAGATTCGTAAAGTTCGCTCGTGTCGACGTACGGGTTGTTGAAAAAGAACTCCGGGTTTGGGTTGGTGGCCATCGCCATGGGCAGATAGCTCGTGTGCAGGGTCAGCGCCGGTCGATCCCCGCGCGCGTTGCTCAGCTGGTAGTAGTAGTTGTTGGGGATGCGGAACAGGCTGTGCTTCTGCCACTCGAACGTGACCTTGGGATGGCCCTCCGCCCATACTGATGCCAGTCCCTGCCCTTCCGCCACGTAAATGATCTCTTCCATGGCCATGCGGAAAGGCGGAATCGTCTTCCCGGGGGGGATCTCCAGGATGTGCGCTTCCGTCACGCCCTGATGACCTTCGAGCTTGAGGATGGCGCCGGGGCATCCGCGTATCGACCACCAGCCGCGCTCCACCTTTCGCAGGTCTTCGATGTAGTAGCCGGTATGAACC
>DASXTD010000002.1:0-4696 GCA_036505655.1 Chloroflexota bacterium | reverse complement strand
GGCGGTTCATGTTCTCACCGGAAGGCTTCACCTTGGGGCTGTCGAATGCCACCCTGCAGCTCACCCGCGGGTCGAGCAGCCGTACCATCGTGGTGTCTCGGCTAGGAAGAATTCGAGTCGTGCGCTAGAGGCCCGACGCGTTGGGGGGAGACGGCCCCTCTGAGCGGAAGGCCGGCCCGGAGGCCACTACGGATCCGGGCCACTCTTCAGCCCGGCCGCATCAATGCCCGGCGCCGAGCTGAAACACAAGGTCCGCGTGCACCTCGATCTTCTCGTACATCTTCAGCATTCCCAGCAGCTTACTGAGCCCGCCGATACGGTAATCCTTCAGGTTCAGCGGAAAGTCGGTGTGGAGCCGGGCGTTTGACCCACTGAACTGAATGGTCGCCGGCGAGTCGACATTGCGAGTGACGCCATGGATCTGGAGCGCGCCGTGCAGAATCACCGGCAGGCTGTCCGTCGATTCGCCGCTCCGGCTAACCCGGGCCAGGTCGAAGCGCAGGAAGGGATATTTGTCGCTTTCCATCGACTTGTTCAGATCCTTGTCCCGCTTCCCGTTCCCCGTCTTGAGTGTGTTCACTGGCGCCTGAACCCACCCTCGCACGCCGGTCACATCCGGCGCGCCGGTGAGGGCGCCCGAGACGGTGGTGGTCGTGCCCACGAAGTCGCCGGCGGTGGCATGCCCATCGAAGCTGAGGCTGCCCGAGGTCAGCCGCCCGTCGGGGATGACTCGACTCGCTTGGCCCACGAGAGGGTGAGCAGCCAGAGTCAAGCAGGCGAACAGGACAGCAAAGACAGATTCCCAGATCCGCACGGTTGCTCCTCTCCTCGACGAGGACTCACCGCTCCTCGAGCCCGTACTTCCTCACCTTGTTCAGCAGGGTCGATCGAGAGATTCCCAGCAGATGCGCGGCTTTCCGCTTGTTGCCGGAGGTGTGCCGAAGAGCCAAAGCCAGGTGGCGCCGCTCCGCTGCTTCGAGTGAATCCGGTTCAGCGGGGATAGTCGGTGAAAGGGCTTGGCGCAGCGCTATGAGATCGAGATCGGGCAGGCCGAGGTCGAGGAGCATCGCGTCGAACTCGGCAGCCCCGATCGCCTCCGCGGCGGCTACCGCACTCGCGGCGGGAACAGCCTGGTGATCGGCTCTACCCAGCAGGCCCACCAACTCGTCGCGGCGACGCGCGTCTCGATCCACCACCAGGACGTGCCACGGCTTCATGCTTCAAGTTACCGAGGCCATTGGCTATGGGCCATTGGCTGCGCCGAAACCCAACCGATCCGCCCTGATCCAGGCGAAGGGTCGTCGAGCTTGGAAACGGCGAATAGCCCATAGCGAATAGCCCGATGGCCAATAGCCACATAAAAACGGAACGACCGTCTAGTCGTGGCTAGACGGCCGTCCCCCGCATGGACTACCCAAGGTCGTGGCATCGCTGCCGCCGTTCTTCTCTCACCTGCCACCGGTAGGCTGATTCGCCGCTCGGGAGGGCAAGGTGAAGCCTTGGCTTCGATCCCCAGGCCGGATGGCCATCCCACCTGGTTCGTCTATGGGAGCGCTGCGAGTCAGATCGGGTCGCGGACCGACCTTTCGCACTGCACCCCGAGGCGCAAGATCGGGGCGGATGAAGCACGCGACTGGCTTCACCTGTCCGAGCCGGAGTGATCACCAGGATCTGCGAGGGCCTGAGCCCTTGGTTGCGTCGGCCCTCTCCCCCGATATTCCGCTCGAACCCGCTTGCCGGCCGCCGCTGCGACGCGGAGTCTCAGTACGTTTCCATGCAAGCGCGTGGGCAATAAAATAGGCCCCCGCGATTATCTCGCAAGTGCCTTTCTTTCTTCGGGTTACGTCGTTCTTAGGTGGAGCGGATGTGGATAGCTAACCCGTGTGACCGATGCGCTCTACCCCACTCCGTCCACAAAATGTGGAGATGTGAATCCACATCAGGCCGATCATCCATTCGACGGGCGTGGGCTCGCCCCCAGGGGAGGCACCCGGATCCCCATCGCGCCCAAAAATCCCTGGAGGGTCTGTTCGTACTTGCGGAGCGCTCCCTGAAGCCGAACGGCCCGGTCGTTGGCGTACCCTCGCACGGTTTCCGCCTGGTCCGGTCGGCTCATGGCAGCGAATTCCACCTCGCACTGGGTCAGGACTCCTTGGAGCCGATCCATGGCACCGACCAGCTCATGGCGCTGCTTGACTCGCTGCGGATCCGACAAGCTGGCGGCGAGCACCGCCTCACGAGTCGGCTGCACGGTCCGCGCCGAACGGGCGCAGGCATCGTGCATCGCGCGCGCGCGCCATAGCAGCGAGGCGCCGGAAGCCTGGCGGTAGTCCCGCTGGAGCCTCGCTGCCGCGCCGTCGATCGTGTTCAATGAATCGCGCAAGACGAGCAGCGCGTCCCGCAGAGCGGCGCGAGTCGAGTCCAGCGGCGGCGTAGGATGAACAATGGTTTGCGCGGCGAGACGGGGAGCCACTAGCACGACCATCAGCAGCAGCCAGGCCTGGCGCATCAGGACTCCATTCCCACTTCGATGTAGCGGTAGGTCGGCTCACCCTCGGGAGAGGAGAAGAGACAGCCCGCGGAACTCGCGGCAAACCATCCTGCGACCAGCGGTCGGGGCAGATCGAGCTCGTTGATGATGGGACCGAGCCAACGCCGCAAATGGCGGATCTCGGGAGCTCGGCGCCCGAGGAGCGCGAGAAGGGCACCGGCTCCGGCCGTAGCGCGAAGGAAGTGCGCCAGCCCGTGGGCGCGTTGAGTGAATTCGACCGCCTTTACCCCCGGCTCGTCAAACAGAATGGCTCCCTCGAACACGTCCATCGGCGGGGCGTCCAGCCGAGGGCCCAGATAGACGTACCGGCGCCCATCCTGTCCTTTCCGCTCGATCACCGCCGCGGCCGTTTCGCTCGTCAGCCGGGCCGCATGAAGCAGATCGTCGTCCTGAAGAATTCCCACGGCGCCGGTCCACTCCAGCGCCGCCAGCGCCGTCTCCACCGGGCAACCCAGTGCGTCGTCGAACGCGAGCAAGCGGGGAGCTTCCCCGGCCCGAAGCACGAAGTGTGACAGCCCCTCCGCACGATCGGTGAAGGTGCGGACGACGAGGGTTTGAGGTGTGGCCATAGGGAGAATATAGCGCAAGAAGGCGGTAAGGCGGTAAGGCGGATAAGACGCCGAGCGATGCGCCAGGAAATGAGCATGAAGTCGGCACCGGAGCTCATGCCCATACCTACGCACTCCTTCTCCTACCCGTACCACCTACCGCCGTACCGCCGTACCGCCCTCTACGGCACCAGCTCAGACTTGGGCTCCACCTTGACGATCCACAGGCCCGAGTTGATGTCGGGAACATAGATCAGACCGTTCCGGTAAATCGCTCCCCAAGCGTTGGGCGCGTTCGGCACCACTCCGTTTGCGTCACCGGTGACCACATGAGTCATTTCACGGCCTTGTCGCTGGAGGTCGCCCCGCAACTCTCCGGAAATGTCCAGCACCCGAAGTCCACCCTGATAGTCTCCCAGGTAAAGCGTGTCACCAGCCACCCAGACGTTATGGCTGCCCCCGTCCTTCGGCTCGTAGTAGGCCACCTCTCTCGGGTGCTCGATGTCGGATACGTCGACGACATGCAGCCGGCCATAGGCCCGGCCCAAGCCAATTACTCCTCCGCCTTCAGTCGGTCGCGGAGTAGCGGAGAACACCTCATCTCCAACGAAGACGTACTTCCCCGCTCGCCAAGCGGTGTGAGTGCCCCGAATGAAGCCCGGGCCGCCCACCGCTTCGACATCGCGGTACAGCGAGTTGAGATCGTACTTGTACTGAGCGACGAGCTGGGGGCTCTCCGGGCTGCCGTGTTTAATGCCGTGACCCACGTCCAGGATGACCAGGCCCTCGTTCCAGTAGCTCAGGTAGGCCAGGCCATCCTTGATGTCGATGTCGTGCAGAAAATTTCCGGCCTCGTCGGCCCGAGTCTGCCAGCGGGCTACCTGCCGTGGCTTGTAGGGATCGCGAATATCGATTACCCTGAGCGACCCAGTAGCATCGTCGGTCAGGTAGACGTATCCCCGATAGATGAACGTACTATGCACCCCTCCGGTTACGGTCTCGGTGAACTCCGCGATGGGCTTCGGATGAGCTGGGTCCTCGAACGAAAGGATTACAATCCCGTTCTTTCGAGTGGAAGCACCCTCCCGGGTAAGCACCCCGTACTTGCCGTCCTCGGTGGTCATGACGTCGTTGATCGTCCGCGCGTCGACCACGACGGAATCGGTGATGACCGGCGCTGCCGGGTTACTCACGTCAATGGCGTACACCCGGTCCGCAATCGTGCTCAGGTAGCCGTGGCGGCCATTGGGGTGGAGCCAGAACTCGGCGGCGCGGAGCTTGAGCGGCACCCGTCCCACCAGAGTGCTCGGCCGGCGTGCATCCCGGGGCCGGACCTCTACCGAGGCTTCGGCGGTCTTCCCGGCAAAGCCGGCTGTCACCCGATAGGTTCCAGGGACGTCCGCCACGAACCGGCCATCCTCGTCGATCTGCCCATTGCCAGGGCTGAGCCCCCATTCGGGTGTGACGTCTTCCACGGGACGCTCGCCGCGGGTGCGGGCCCGAAAGGCAAAGCGAACCACGTCGCCGGTGCGCACCGACGTCGATGCGGGCTCCAGCTGCAGCGAGAGCACTGGATTGGGCACCACCGTGACCGTAA
>DASXTD010000001.1:0-17592 GCA_036505655.1 Chloroflexota bacterium | reverse complement strand
GAGCCCGATCTCGCACGGTGGCCCAGTCCAGCAGCCGAATGGCGCTTTCGGCTTCGTCCAGCATGTGATCGACTTGCCGTTGGGCTCGTTCGCTCAGCACGTTGCGCCCCTTGCTCGAGTCGGTTCCCTTTCGAACCCTGACTACTTTTCGCTGAGCACAGGCATCCGGGCAGCTACCGTGCGGTCGAAGGCCGGCATGACCTCGGAAGCGAACAAATTAATGTTCTGCAGAGCCAACTCGTGGGGCATGCCGCCAAAGTGCACGGTCCCTGAGAGGCAGGTAATGCCGAGCAGGTCGTGCCAGCGCTGGATGTGCTCGATACATTGTTTGGGCGTGCCCGCGATCATGTCCCCCTTGGCGATCATTTCCTCGATGGGCTCGCGCTCCAAATTGAGCGAGCGACCGAGGTGGGCCGCGGATATTCGCCTGTAGTTGTCATAATATGGAACCGCCTCGCGACGCACAGCCTCCGGGCTCTCTCCCACGTAAACGTGGAACTTGCCCAGCAGCTCGTGCGTGGCCGGATCGTGGCTGCCCTCTGCTAACGCGTCCCGCCAGATCTGGATTCGTGGCAACAGCACGTCCGGGGGAATCAAGTAGGGTAGGACCATCAGATGGAAGCCGTTCAGGCCCGCCCAGCGATAAGAGTCTTCTGACCGTGAGGCGCCCACCCAGACGGGCGGATGTGGATGCTGGACCACTCGGGGAAGGATGCGTAGCTGATCGTAATGGTCCTCTCGCCCCTGCCAATCTACGGCGCCTTCGGACCAGGCCCGTAGCATCACCTCGGTCCCATGTCGCATCCGTTCGGGGCTCGTATCGTAGTCGAATCCGAAGGCGTCCGACTCGAATTTGTTGTTTCCGCGACCGACGCCGAATTCCAGCCGTCCATGCGATACGACGTCGACCATCGCGTAGGCTTCAGCTGCCTGAATCGGGTTCTGAACTGGGAGGACGGCGACCGCGGTCCCGAGATGGATCTGGTGGGTGGTGCGCGCGATCGCGGACAGGAACGTCGGTGGGTGGGGAATCATGCCGCCGTATTCGCTGAAGTGATGCTCCGTAACCCAGACATCGTCATAGCCGAGGCGGTCCAGCAGCTCCATCTGCTCGAAAAGATGGTCGTAGAACTGCGATCCTGATCCATCGAGCTCCGGGATGTAGGTCGTGTGGTAATGTGCTGCGAACCGCATCCTATACCCCCTCTGGCCAGACGGGCGGGTTGGGATCATTGAGCTCGAGCCGATTACCACTCGGGTCGTAGAAGTACAGTGATCGGCCCGTAAATGTGCCCTTCCGGCGCCACTCCACTTCATCGACCTTGATGCCTTGCTCCGCCAGACCTTCGGTGGCCAGGTCGAAATCGGCGCTCGAAACTTGAAATGCCTGGTGGCAGAGGGAGCCGTTGTGCTCCATGGGCTCTTCGAACGGACGAGGATGCTCGCGGCCCACAAGGATGATGTTCACGTCTCCGGCCATCACGCAGCGGCCCTCGCGGCCTACCGGCCCGCGATACTTCATTCCGAGTACTTCGGTGTAGAAGCGCAGAGACTCCTCCACGTCGTTGACCGGAAGGGAGAAATGGACGAGCCCCGCCACGTTCACTAGCGCCATTGAGGTCTCCTTGGCAAATTGTGGCATCGAGTATAAGGCCAGCGAGGTTTGAAGGGAGTGTAGCGATGACCGGAACGGCCTCGGGCATCAACACTCGAGTTCGCATGAAGCACCCGCCGTTAAAATGAAGTCTCCGCCCACCGACCGCATGCCGCGAGCAAGCCTCGCCCAACTGGTGCAGCGACTGGCTCCTGGTGGACGCATGGTGCGAATGAGGCGATTACGCGGTGGGTTGGGTTCCCGCATGCACGTTCTGGAGGTCGAAGACGCTTCCGGCAGCCGATCCAAGGTGGTCCTGCGCCGTCGCCTGGCCGATGGCGGTCACCCCGACACGGCGGACGATGCACGGTTCGAATTCAGCATTTTGGAGGTCCTGCAAGCGGAGAAGGTGCCGGCCCCGAGCCCGATCTTGCTAGATGCTGAAGGTCGTTATTTCGGGGCACCTGCCCTGGTCCTCTCCTATCTGCCCGGCCGACCGCTCTATGCTACTAAGAACGTGGGTGCCTGGGTGGAAGGCCTGGCCAGCGCCCTCGCCAAAGTCCACGCGATCACTCCCGATCGGGTGGCTATGCCCCAGCGGGAGCCATTCCTGCGTGATGCTATCCACTTGGAGATCAGCGACCGACGAGACAATCTGACGGAAGCCGAGCCGCTCGCCCAAGGGATCCATCTGGCGCTGGAGGCAGTGCTCGACCACATCGCGTGGGTGCCACCGACGCTGACCCATGACGACTACTGGCCGGGCAACACGGTCTGGCACCGCGGGCGCCTGGTCGGCATCATCGATTGGGCGGACGCGGTGGTGGGGGACCGCCGCACCGACGTAGCCCAGTGCCGGGTCGATCTCATTCTCAGCCATGGCGTCGAAGTTGCAGATGGCTTCCTCGATTCGTATCTCGCACTGGCCGGCCCACTCCCGGACATGCGGTTCTTCGACTTGTTTCGCGGACTCCGCGGGCTGTTGAGCTATGAGCGCTGGCTTGCCGGTTACCATGACCTCGGCCTCACGCATCTTACCGCCGAGGTGGCCGGCCAACGACTGCGGTCCTTCCTGACCGGGATCCTGGGGGATTCTTAATGACTGGAATGAATCGGGGTGGGGAGTTGGCAGGCGTACTATCAATTCTGTGCTGAGTGAGCCGCTACCAGATTGACCGATCGCATCCGCCTTAACGACATGGTCTTTTATGGCTACCATGGGGTTCAGCCCGAAGAGCGCATGCTCGGTCAGCGGTTTCAGGTGGACGTTGAGCTTCAGGTCTCGCTCCGAGCGGCTGGACGCGACGACGACATTCAGCAAACCGTGAATTATGTGGACGTCTACCGCCGGGTGGAACAGATCCTGACCGGCCCACCGCTGAAGCTGATCGAAGCCGTGGCCGAGCGGATCGCGGAATGCCTCTTAACTGAATTCCCGACGACAGAACGCGTCTCCGTACGGGTGCGGAAGCCCCAGGTACCGATCCCCGGCGCCATTCTGGGGAGCACCGAGGTGCGGATCGAACGGGATCGAACGGGCGTGAAATAACTGACGGTCATGCTGCAATCATCAGGCATAATGAGAGGACTCCCTCAATCACACGGAACCTGGGATGAGTGACACCTCTTTAGCGGGACCAACACCTACCGGTTGGCACCTGCCCTCCCCTACCGTCTTGCGCTGGGTCGGCGGTAGCCTGGCGGGTGGGGTGGTGCTAGGCGCTGCGTTTGCCATGTTCCAGGTCGCCTATGCCGACCGGATCGTGCCTGGAGTCCACGTCTTGGGCATTGATCTGGGAGGGCAGTCGATTCCAGGGGCGAGAGCCTTGCTGGACGCTGCGGCGGAGGACCTGAGCCATCAGCCTGTGACGCTGCGCGCGAACGGCCTGGAGTGGCAGGTTGCCGCCCAAGAGACGGGCATGCGCGTAGATGCTGACGCCATGGCTGACCAAGCCTATGCGATTGGACGCGCAGGTGGTCCGGTCCAACGCACCTTCACCGAGTTGAAGTCGGTATTCTTCGGTTTCTCTTTGAGCAGTCCCCTCCTGCGCTTTGACCTCGATCGCGAGCTGGCGGTGTTGAGCTCTGTAGCCGATCAGGTCAACCGTCCTCCCATGGACGCTCAGTTGAACGTGCAACCCCGCACTGACGGGGGTTATGGATTAGCCATCACTCCGGAGGTTCCGGGCACTCGTTTGGTCTTGGACGACAGTGCCGAGCGCATCCGGGTCGCAATCTCGCGCGGCTTGCCCACTACGGTCGACCTGGCGGTGGAGGTCGAGCAGCCTAGGATCACCCAGGCCAAATTAGAAGCCGCCCGCACACTAGGGCAGCCTCTACTGGCGAGCCCGGCAACCGTGACCCATCGAGGTAGCCAGTGGACTCTCACCATCACGCAAATTGCCGCGGCGTTGACGTTTTCGGGCGGGCCCGACGCCCAAATCCAGCCCCACATCGATCCGTCGGCGCTGGAGCCCGCCCTGGGGCCTATCCGCACTGCGGTGGATTTGCCAGCGCAGGATGCTCGCTTTTCCTGGGACGGCAAAAGCGTTCAGCCGATCCGAGAAGGTAAAGAGGGCCTGGGAGTGGATGCCGTGGCCCTTGCCCGCCAACTGGAACAAGGCCTCGCCACCGGGGTGCGCACATTTGACCTTCCGATCGGCGCTATTGCCCCCACCATTTCTTCCCAGGACGGCTCAAAGCTCGCGATCAAGGAGCTGATTCAGGAAGGTCGCACCGGGTTTGCCGGCGCAGTCCCCGCAAAACGGCACAATATCGAGCTCGCTGCTTCCCGACTGAACGGCACCGTGGTCGAACCCGGGGCGATCTTTTCCTTCAACAAGGAAGTAGGTCCCACGACACTGGCCGCTGGCTTCCAGACTGGGTGGGGCATCACACTGTCCAATGACGGGGCTCAGACCGTTCCTTCCGTGGCCGGCGGAATCTGTCAGGTGGCTACGACCTTGTTCCATCCGGTCTTTCATTCGGGGTACGCGATCGAAGAGCGCCACCCGCATCTTTACTGGATCCAGTCCTACGGGCAGCCTCCCCTGGGCATGAAGGGCCTCGACACAACCGTCGATGAGGAGTTTGGGCTGGACTTCCAGTTCATCAACAACACGCCCAACCCATTGCTCATTCAGTCGCGAGTGGATGGCAGCACGCTGCTCTTCGACCTGTACGGTACCAAGCCGGACTGGAACGTCAAGATCGATGGACCTTCCATCGCCAACGTGGTACCAACCGAACGTGAAATCGTGCGCCAGAACGACCCCACCATGCCGGCCGGAAACCAGCTTCAGGTCGAGTCGGCCCAGGATGGGTTCGATGTCTCGATCCTGCGTACGGTAACGTCCAGCGAAGGCGATCGCCGCCTGGACTTGCGAAGCCACTACATTACCTCTCGGAACGTCATTCTGTATGGTGGTCCGGTCGAAACCGACCAGCCCGCAGACGGTGCTTCCACGGATGGCGGACCAACTGGGGCTCCTAACAGCGCCGTTGCCCCGGGCCCGCCGGCAGCGTCTCCGCCGGCCGCCTCGCAGGGAGCATCTCAACCAGTCGCCGTGCCAACCACCACGGCTAGCAGCTCGACCGCCCAGCCCACGGCGGTGCAGCCCGTCGCTAGTCTAGTCGTGCAGGCGACTGCCGCGGCGCCGGCTACAACCAGCGGCACGGCCACCGGGGCAGCTCAGGCTACTCCTCGGGTGCCAACCCCCCAACCGACCACGATAGGAGGTCGTCCTTGAGCGCTATGACTCCTCGATCGACCCGCCGAGCCCAGACACGGCAGGAATCGCGTCGCCACGCCCGCGACTCGCAGCGCCAACGTGAGATGAACTCGCGCCGGGTGCGCTACGCCATCTGGGGTGGAGTGGCGGTGCTGGTGGTGGCTGCCATAGCCGCGTTCGTGATCTATCAGCAGAAAGCCCAGCCGGGTAAGGTGGTGCCCATCCAGGGACAAGAGCACATCGACCCGGGCGCGCCCCACGTGGCCTATAACTCCACCCCGCCGACTTCGGGGCCACATTGGAACATCGCCGGGGAGGCGCCTGTCAATTGGGGCGTCTACGACGAGCCGGTCCCCAACGAAGCTCAGATACATAACCTCGAACACGGCGGGGTCATGATTCAGTACAACTGCCACCCGAACGAGTGCCCTGAGCTGATCAGCTCGTTGAAGGACTTCTACACGCGCTACGCGGCGGCCCATAAGCTGACCTTCTTCCCGAACAGCACGAAGATGGTCGTGGCGCCCTATTACGATATGCCAGATCGCATTGCGCTTACCGCCTGGGGCCACATCGATACGTTTAACGGCAATTACGACGAAGACCGCATCGTTCGTTTCGTGGAGGCGTACCGGGACAAGGGACCCGAGCCCGTCCCCTAGGGTCCGAGCAAGCGGTCCTTGTCGGCGCAGTTTGGACAGATCGCTTCTAGGGCGTCGGCGGTGACGGCGGGGCGCGATGCGCCGGCATCATCGAGCAAAGCGCACAGGGCGGGCAGCGGCAAACCCATCACTGTAAGAAAACAGCCGCTGAGCCGCTCCACCGGGTGAAAGCCTGCGTGCTGGATGGCGTATGCGCCGGCCTTGTCCAACGGATCACCGCTGGCTGCGTAGACTTCGACCTCCTGATCCGTGTAGTCGCGCATGCGGACGCTCGCCGTATCCAGGCGATGCCAGACCCTGGTCTCGCCGGAACTGGTCACCCGCGCGAGAGCCACCGCGCTCAGTACCCTATGCTCGCGCCCACGTAGCTGAATCAACATCCTCCGTGCTGCGCCCGTATCTGTGGGCTTGCCGAGCGCGGCCGAGCCGAGCGCAACGACAGTATCCGCACCGATACACCAAGACCCGGGATAAAGCGAAGCGCCCGCTCGAGCTTTGGCCTGGGCCAGTCGCTCGGCGAGCGCCTCCGGCGCTTCGTCGCTATGCGGGGATTCGTCTACTTCTATGGCAACGGTCTGGTATGAGAACCCCAGTTGTTCGAGGATCTGGCGTCGCCGGGGCGACGTCGAAGCGAGAACCAATCGGCTGGGTATTGGACGTTGAGCGGAGCGGTCAGGGGCACTAGCGTCCGGGGTGAGGCCCGAGTACCGGCCGTCAATAGGGGGATCGGAAGCTGGATCTCCCCGCTGGGGTCCAGGCCCCGCCTGGTTATCCCTCGCCGCGGCAAACCTCGCAGTCACACCCACAGTTGGCTTCGGCGGTGGATGCAAGACTTGCCCGAGCCCACTCGACGACAATCCGCCCCGCCAGCTTCTCTGGCAATCCGCCTTCTACCATGGTTTGGTAGAAGCCGGCGATCTCCCGCGCCCGTCGAGAGAGTTCGGACACCAGCTGATCGTGCTGGGAAATTGCGCCGAGCTCGTAAGTATCCACCATGGCCTCCCCGAGTTAACCTCGCCCAGGATTCGGCGAATCAGGCGATAAGAGCCGAATCCTAGACTCATCTAAGAGTACCCCAGCCGAGGGGAGCCTTGCCAGCGAACGAGTGCTGAGGGCTGAGGACTGAGCCTGTTCGTGAGCCCTGATCTTCAGTTGCACCCTCAGCACCTAGGACTCAGCATTCAGAACTGTATTGGGTGGTGGCTGAGGGACCAGCGGCCCCAGGGGGAACAGTCGAAAATTCGTGGCCACTTCACCGCTGTTAGCCGCCGTGATGTCGCCCGCCTTCGCGAATACCGTGTCGTGCTTCCATTTCTGCAGGACCGTGCGCTGGGTGCGCACCGCGACGCCGTCGATCAAGTCTTGTGGCGCCGAGGTGGGCAAGCCGTACAGCAAGGCAGCATTGGGCGCGGTCACGTAGCTGGCTCGCAGATCGGGATTGGCATCGAGCAAGGCGATACGCTTCTTGGCACTGTCCTCCGGCGTGGTGCCGGCGACCGAGGTGGCGGGTACGGGCAACGGACTGAGGCGGCTTCCGAGGAGCACCGCGTCAAAGCCTCGCGCGTGCAGCTCGTCCATCAGATTGGCCGCCGTCACCGGGCCGCCGGCCTGGCCCTGAAGTGCGACCTTTTGGAATACCTGGGTGACCAGGCCTCCCCACACAAATCGTCCAGACAGCGGATAGCCGGCGCTGCTCAAGCCAAGCGTCTGCCAAGTGTCCCAGAACGGCACTCCGTCATCATTGGTGACGGCGAAGCCTGATAGATCAGGCTGCGGATCGGTCTGAGTAAAGAAATGTCCATTGGGAATGTCGAAGTCGGCTGGCAAGACCGCGCGAGACTTCGCAATGGGCCGGAGGCCCTTGAGATTCTGGAGGGCGGCCACAACCGGCTTGGGCGTCCCGTCAGCCCGATACATCCCAAACGCATTCTCGCGCACGTTGAACCCGTCTGGGAAGTCGTTGAGCATCCATTTCAGGGCGCCCGCGCCTCCATGATCTCGAAACGACTGGATCATTTCCTGCTCGAGCGCTGCCGAGTCCTGCTCGTCGGTGTTGGCATTGGAGAAACCGAACTCGCCGAGCACGAACGGCTTGGTGGGTAGCGCGACTCGCAAGTCGTCGAGCAGCGCCATCGTGGTCTTGATGCTGGCGCTGGAGGCGCCCGGATAGCGATGGAAGTCGCGATAGTTCAGCCCATTGTTGGCCGGCAGGCTGGCAAGCACCGCATCGACGTGACCAATGGTGATCAGTCCCCCTGGATCCGCGCCGTGAACGGCATCCGACCGAATCTTGATCCAGGTGGCCAGCGTGTCATTGAGCGCCTCTTTGACGGGGCCCCAGCCGGCCGAGTCCGTCGAACGGAGATAGGCGACCGTGGTGGAGTTGTGGGCTCGTGCCCAGTCGCTGGCATCGGACAGGAAGCCCCGATATGCCGCGAGCAGATTCGCGTAGACGTAAGCCTGGTTGTCCGATAGGCGGGCGGAAATATCCTGTTTGCCCTCGTCTGAGGCTCGGTAGGCGCCGATGTCCTGGCGGGCCACTTTTTCGCCCACCGCGGACACCACCGCTGCGTCCTGCAGCGGTACCCGGTACTCTGGCGGGTACTGCATCAACGCCAGGTCGCTGAACCGCGGCTCGTTCTTGAGGTCGTAGGCCAGGATGGTTGCACGTCCTCGATAGCGCGCCGCGACCGCTGTGTCCATCGCGGCCAGCTTGGTGAGGTCGCCTTCAGCGTAGTCGGCAAAGGTCAGGATGACTTTCAGCCCGTTTTGGTCGGCCAAATCGAGCACCTGGTCGAGCTTGGTCCATCGCTTGGCGGCAATGTCGTCGGCAAGAGATTGCTGGAGGAAGATACGTAGGACGCCCATCGCACCGGTGCTCTGAGCCCGCGAAAAATCCTGTCGGATCAAGACCGGACTGAACTTGTTGTCGTCCCACATCTGCCAGGCCTGGTGGATCGGACCCTCGTAGTTCACGCCTAGCAGGAAAAGTGGTTGTCCGGAGCCATCCACAAAGTGGTCGTCCTGCACCTGGACGCGTGAAGCGGCTGAAGCTCCAATGGGGGGAGGAAGCAGGAGCGTCCCCAGGTTAGTGGCAAAGGCGAGAAGTATGCGGGCAAGACCGACGGCTGGGAGGTTTGGGAAATTAATTAGGGAAGGGGCTGGCGGCAGAGCTCTACCTCGGGGTTGCGATCGGTGTTGAAACGCTGGCAAGCCGACCGCGTTTCAGCCCATCCATTGTGACCGAAATGGGCCGACGGGGAGGCTAATTGGATAAAAGTTTCGTAACTGTTTCGATGTGGGCGGTTTGAGGAAACATGTCCAGCGGCTCGACCTGCTCGATGGAGTAGCCGCCCGCCACCAGAGCCTTCAAATCGCGGGCCAGCGTGGCCGCGTCGCAGGAGACGTACACAATGCGCTCGGGATGGAGGTCGAGTAGTCCTTGAAGCATGGGTGGGGCGCACCCCAGGCGCGATGGGTCGAGCACCACCGCCTGAACCGTGCCCGCTTTGAGCTCGGGGAGTACTCGCTCCGTACGGCCCACCAGGAACTCGACGTTAACTAGATCGGCGCAGTTGACGCGGGCATCGGCCACGGCAGCGTTAGACTCCTCGATGCCGATCACCAGCTTGACTTTCGGTGCCAGCAACGCCGCGAATGTGCCCACCCCACAATAGGCGTCGAGGACCACATCGTTGGGCTGCGGAGCCATGCTTTCGAGCACCAGCATGGCGAGCAGGTCGGCCATGGAAAAGTACCCGTCGAACTCGGTCCCCTCCCCCTCGGACGGGGGAGGGCTAGGGAGGGGGTGATCCCCCAGCCACCTAGAAGTTCCGGATCGCAAGGACTCGGGCAGGAGGCGCTGTTCGCGTCGGGTGTTGACCTGGAAGAAGCTAGCAGCCGAGACGACAAATCGGCGGCCGAGCACCTCCTCTTCCAGCTTGGTCTGGCCTGATTCCAATTCGGGAACCATGGGAAGCTTCGGGTTGATCAGCAATGAGCCGGTGTTGCAACCGTAGCGAACGGTGATCTGGTGGGCGGCCAGTCCGGCGCAGCGGCGCTGGACCACTTGCAGGACGTCATTAACGGCCGGGTGGGCGATCGGGCAGTCATCCACCCGCAATAAACGGTGGCTGTGTCGATACGTGTAGCCGACATCGCCGTACTTGCGTCCCAGCGAGAATCGCAGGTGGTTGCGATAGCCCCACGGGTCCACCATCCCGATACAGGGCCTCACCCAGGCTTCCGCTTCACCGAAGCCTCCCAGACGGCGGAGCTGATCGACGACTACCTGGCGTTTCATTGTGAGCTGCATCGAATAGTCTGCGTGCTGCCATTGGCATCCTCCACAGTCGCCAAAGTACTGGCAGCGAGGATCGATGCGCTCAGCGGAGGCCCGCATCACGTCCACGATTTGGGCGGTCGCATAGTCGCGCTTGGCGCGCTCGACCTGCACTCTGACGCGCTCGCCAGGGAGCCCATACGGGACGAATACCACCTCGCCGTCCCGACGGCCGAGCACCTCGCCTGCCGAAGTGGGGTCCGTCAGCTCGAGCTCGAAGCTCGGCCGTGCCTGGTCGTCAGCCGCTGTGCTTTCGTTAATGCTTAATCCCCCTAATTTTTGGCGCTGGTTTTTAGGGGCAACCCCTATTAACAGGCGTCGATTGCCGTGGTCGGTTGCAGGGCGGTTTGTTCCAGGTATACTGGCCGCTGCATGTCCGCAGCCATTTATTGGGCGCCACCCCGTGTCAGCGATCCCAGGCGAGCACGAGTCGTGCCCCTGTGGATCTATCACGCGCGCCGCTTCACGCGTCACCATGTTCCCCGAATTGCGCTGCTCCTGGCCACTCTGACCCTATATCCTCTGGTCGGGAGCCCCCTCGTTTCCCCCGACCTCCGCACTGTTTCCATGTCGGCGCCGGCTCTGCTCGGGGAGGCGGTCCTGGCTCCGAGTTTGTCGGAGGCTCACTTGGCGGCTCCCGAGGTCGAAGCGGCGTTCAGTGCCCGCGTAGCGGGGCACGGCCTGGCGCCTTTAGCGGGCCTCGACGATGCGTCGCGCATCAACATCCAGCTCGCGATCGATCTCCTCGACGGTACAGTCGTGGAGCCAGGCGCCCAGCTCTCGTTCGATGATGTCGCGCGCACCTGGGACTTCCGCGAGGATCCGCGCTACGTGTGGGGCTGGGGAACGTCCAGCTACGGTCTGATCCACATGCGCGGAGGTGGCGTGTGCTGGGTCAGCACGGCGCTCTGGCGCGCGGCGCTGGTGGGAGGGCTGGAGACGGACCTCCGCGCCAACCACTACGGCCTTGTGCGCCTGCTCGGAGCGGGCACCGACGCCACCAATACGTTGGTGCTCCGCAATAACTCCTCAGAGCCGATCACGGTTCGTGCCTGGGTGGACGACGAGAACGTGAACGTCGCCCTGTTCCACGAAGGCAACCTGGGCCGCTCGGCCCAAATCCGAGGCCCGGAGCGCCTCGGCCCCGGCCGCTACGCCCTCTACCAGGACGTCACCTGGGCCGACGGCACCGTCACCACCTCTCCCTTTTACAGCGGCTACTTCTGGTAGCGAGCAGCGCCCGCTGGGAGTTCGCGAGCCTACGGTTTAGTTTCGGTGCACCGGATCGGTGATCCAGCTTCTTCCACTCGCGCCCGCTATCTGATGGGTCCTACCCGATGAAGCGGAGGGCGATGGCGGAGCCGATACCGATGACGATGCCTTCGCCCACGGTTTGCAGACCGATGCGGAGTGCAGCGTCGTAGAAGAAGCCCTCCGGGAAGAGCTGGATCAGCCGATCCGTGGCTGGGTCGAGCAGCCAGAGGCTGTTCGAGAAGCTCAAATAGTGGAACTGCAGGAACAGCGTCTCGAAATCGATCATGGAGCCGAGGGCGAGCAGGCCGATCAGCAGGACCGTGATGCCGCCGCCAATAAGGCCGGCGCGTGCGAGTGCTGGACCGGCCGACGTCAGCCCGCCAGCCGCGATGGCCACGATCCCAAGCATGAGCGCGATGGACGCCATGAATCGGGCCTGGAACACTCGCTCCATGAGAGTTTGCACGTCGACCATGTGCTGAACTTCTCGGTCATTAAACAGGGCCTGGTCGTGCCCCGCTAGTGTCACATACAGATCGATCGGGCCGGGCGGGGCCTGGAAGTAGTCGACGAAGCCCTGGGTGATCCCACGCAGCTGCGGATCGCTCAGGCGCGTAACCTGGCCGATGTGGTACTTGGCGAATTCGCGCATGTAGAAATCGGTGTCGAGAGTGACCGCGCGCACGCTCTGGGTCAGTAGCAGCACCGGCAAGGCGAACGCCACCAGGATAGTCCCGACAATGCGGAGCGCCTGTGTCAAACCCGCGGGCGCCAGGACTTCCGGTACCACTGATGCCCCGCTCACCAGGCCGACAAGACGTCGAACTCGATGGCATCGACCTCGGCGTCCAGGCGGGTGTTCTCGAGGAAGCGCACCGCGGTCTCGACCACGTCGCGAGCGTGCCCGGCCTGGTTCGAAACCGCCGCCAAACCTAGTGCGGCTCGACTGTAGTGCGGCTGGGCGTCGAGGTCGGCGACGCTCACGGCGTATTCGCGGCGCATGCGCGTGGTGACAGACTGCACGATGGCCCGCCGATCCTTCAAGGATCGTGCAGTGGGGAGGCTGAGCTCGATGCGACAGACGCCGACAAAGAAGGTTCCGGCCACGTTTACACTCCCTTAATGCTACGGTACCCATCGGGTGCTCAGAATGCTATACAATCGCGTGCGCGCGTTGGGGGCGGACGGGTCCCGGTGGGTCTCGCGGTCTTCAAAACCGTTGCGCGGCACTGTAGGGTGTCGCGGGTGGGTTCGACTCCCATACGCCTCCGCCAGCCAGGCAGGGCCTGGAGCCATAGGGGAAATAAGCTAGCCTGTCCGCTCCTCATTGCCGGCCCAGCCGGCGGGCCATAGGAGCGGTTCTTTCGTTAACGTCCACTTTTAACCTACGCGACAGAACCGGTAAGCTATTTATTTAAACCAGGGAGCAACAGTGGCTGACGTGTCTCTCCGGTCCGGCTGGGCCATCCCCTCTGATCTGGCGGCCGGGTACCCGCTTTATGATCCGCGCCTCGAGCACGACGCCTGCGGCGTGGGCTTCGTTGCCCAGGTGGACGGAAAGCGCAGCCACGAGCTGGTCGAGCAGGCCATCCTGTCTGTCGTCAACGTGACCCACCGAGGTGCGGTAGCGGCGGACGGCAAGTCTGGCGACGGCGCAGGGATTCTCTCGCAAATCCCGGAGCGGCTATTCGAGCGCGAGCTGAAGCGGCTGAAGCTAGAGCTTCCCTCCGGCTGGAAGCTTAGCGTGGGCATGATTTTCCTCCCTCAAGAAGCGTCGCGCCGAGACCGCTGCGTAGCGCTCCTCGAAGAAGCGGTCGAACGCGCCGGTTTCCGCGTGTTGGGCTGGCGGCAGGTGCCTGTGCAACCGGACGCGTTGGGCGAGCGGGCTCGTGCGACTATGCCCGACATCCAGCAGCTCCTGGTGGCGTCGCCTCCGGCCGTCCCGGCCGAAGAGGTCGAGCGGCGCCTTTACGTGGCTCGAAAAGAGGCGGAAACCGCCGCCGCTCGGGAAGCCATCGATGACTTTTACGTGCCCTCGTTCTCGTGCCGAACGGTCGTCTACAAAGGGCTGTTTGTTGCGCCGCAGATGGCCGAGTTCTATCCGGATCTGCACGAGAAAGACTTCGAGGCCGCCATCGTAGTCTTCCACCAGCGGTACAGCACCAATACCTTCCCCACCTGGTTCTTGGCCCAGCCGTTCCGCATGCTGGCCCACAACGGCGAGATCAACACGCTGTGGGGCAACCGCAACTGGATGCGAGCCCGCGAAGCCGATCTCAAGGCCGAGGTGTGGGGCTCGCGGATTGAGTCCCTCAAGCCCGTCATCGAAGAGGCGGGGAGCGACTCCGCGCAGCTCGATAACGTGCTGGAGCTCCTGGTGCGCTCCGAGCGCAGCCCTGCCCACGCAATGATGATGATGGTCCCGGAAGCCTGGGAAAACATGCCCGACATGGACCCTGAGGTGCGGGCCTTCTATCAGTACCATGCCCTGCTCATGGAGCCCTGGGATGGACCTGCCTCGCTGGTATTTAGCGACGGGATTGTGGCGGGGGCCTGCCTGGATCGCAACGGCCTCCGTCCAGCTCGCTACAAGGTGACCGAGGATGGGCTGGTAGTGGTAGCCTCCGAGGTAGGCGTGGTCGAGCTGAACGATGCCAAAGTCATCGAGAAGGGACGACTGGCCCCCGGCGAGATGCTGCTGGTCGATACCGCCGAAAAGAAGCTGTATCGCAACGCGGAGATCAAACACCGGATGGCGTCCCAGAACCCCTATGGCCACTGGCTGCGGCGCAAGCTAGTCGAGCTGCCGAGCTCCGGATTCAGTATCTCGATGAACCACAATGGCGTGTCGGATTTGCTGCCCCTCCAGCGTGCCTTCGGCTATACGAATGAGGATCTGCTCCTGGTCTTGCAGCCGATGGGGGCCGAAGGGCACGACGCGGTGTGGTCAATGGGCGACGACACCCCGCTGACCGTGCTATCCAAGCAGCGGCGCGCGTTCTACTCGTACTTCAAACAACGCTTCGCTCAAGTCACCAACCCCCCCATCGATCCGCTCCGCGAGGAGCTGGTCATGAGCCTGGGTACCTATGGCGGTCCTCGACGCAGCCTCCTGGAAGAGACCGAGGATCATGCGGCGGTGATCGAGCTGCCCACGCCGGTCCTTATGGAGGGCGCGTTGGAGCGCCTCCGCCATCTGCCTGAACCGCACCTGCAGGCGCAGGTCATCAAGTGTCATTTCGCGGCCAGTTTGGGGCCCCAGGGCCTGGAGCCGGCCATCGAACGCATTTGCCAGGAGGCGGCCGCCGCGGCAACAGCGGGCAAAGGCCTGCTCATCCTCTCCGACCGGGGAGTGGATGAGCATTGGGCCCCGATTCCGATGTTGCTCGCTACCAGCGCCATTCACCATCATCTGGTGCGGGAAGGCCTGCGCAATCGCTGTGATCTGATCGTTGAGAGCGGCGATGTGTGGGACATCCACCACTTCGCCTGCTTGATTGGCTATGGCGCCAGCGCCGTCGACCCTTACCTCGCGTTCGAAACTGTGCGCGGGTTCTGCGGGCAACGTGGAATGGAGACTCTGGACCCGCAAGAATCGATGGATAACTACCGCGCGGCAGTCGAAGCCGGGCTGCTAAAGATCATGTCTAAGATGGGTATCTCGACGTTGTCCAGCTATCGCGGGGCACAGATCTTCGAGGCGATCGGCCTTCGAAACGACGTGGTTGAGCAGTACTTCGCGGGCACCCCGAGCCGAATCGACGGCGTGGGTTTGGAGGATGTCGCCGCGGATGTCCTGCGTAACCACCAGGACGCGTTCGGCGAGCGGACTGGCCCGACCGGAAAGCGCGGCCTGCGCGACACCGGCTACATTCGCTTCCGGGGCGACGGCGAGTACCACGGCTATAACCCGTTCGTTGTTCGAGCGATGCACAAAGCGAGCCTGGAAGGCGACTACGATGCGTACCGCGAGTTCGTCGCGCTACAGGCGAAGCACGAACCGGCCGAGCTGCGCGACTTGATCGGCTTCAAGCAGCTCGGCACCGGCTCGGTGCCCCTCAGCGAAGTGGAGCCAGTCGAGAGCATCGTCCGCCATTTCTACACCACAGCCATGTCTCTAGGAGCTTTGTCCCCCGAAGCGGTCCAGACGCTCGCTATCGGGATGAACATGTTGGGCGCCAGGAGCAACAGCGGCGAGGGTGGCGAGGATCCGGACTGGTACGTGCACCCTCGGAACGGCGTGCAGGCGCACAACAAGATCAAGCAGGTGGCCTCGGCGCGCTTCGGCGTGACGTCCTATTACCTGTCCAACGCAGAAGAGCTCGAGATTAAGATGGCCCAGGGATCCAAGCCCGGCGAAGGCGGCCAGCTGCCCAAGCACAAGGTGAACGCCTACATCGCCCATCTGCGGCATGCCATTCCGGGCATTCCGCTTATCTCGCCGCCGCCGCATCACGATATCTATAGCATCGAGGACCTGGCCCAGCTGATCTATGACCTGAAACAGGCCAATCCGATTGCGCGCGTCGGTGTCAAGCTCGTCTCTGAGGCCGGGGTGGGAACCATCGCCGCGGGCGTGGCGAAAGCCTATGCCGACTACATCCTGGTATCGGGTGACTCGGGAGGGACTGGCGCCTCACCGCTGTCGTCGATCAAGAATGCCGGCTGCCCTTGGGAGCTTGGGTTGGCCGAGACGCAGCAGGTCCTGGTCCTCAACGACCTGCGCGGACGGGTGCGTTTGCGGACTGATGGCGGCCTCAAGACGGGACGCGACGTGATCATCGCCGCCATGCTGGGAGCGGAGGAGTTCGGCTTCGGCACTTCGGCGGTGGTGGCCCTCGGCTGCGACATGGCGCGCCAGTGCCACCTCAATACCTGTCCGACGGGCGTCGCGACCCAGCGTGAGGACTTACGAGCTAAATTCGCCGGCACACCAGAGATGGTGGTGAACTACTTCACCCTGCTGGCGACCGAAGTGCGCGAGATCATGGCCGGGCTGGGAATTCGCTGCCTTGACGAGATTATCGGGCGAGCAGATCTGCTGGAGCAGACCGATCAGCTCGAAGGCCGCGGAGCCATGCTCGACCTATCAGCGTTGCTGAAGCTGCCGGATCCGACCATGAGCCTACCGCACAAGCGGGTGCAAGAACGCAACGACCCGCCAGTGGCCGATCCGTTCCACGAGAAGCTGGCGAACGACGCCGCGGCGGCTTGGAAGTCTGGCAAGCGAGTGTCGCTGGCCTATCCAATCAGCAATGCGAACCGCGCGGTTGGTGCCCGCCTCGCTTACGAGATTTCGAAGCGGCATGGCGGTGCCGGTCTGGCGGATGGCACATTGCAGGTAAGTCTGACCGGCAGCGCCGGGCAAAGCTTCGGCGCCTTCCTCACTCGCGGTATCCGTCTTACGCTCGAGGGCGAGGCGAACGACTACGTGGGCAAGGGTATGGGCGGCGGTGAGATCGTCGTGGTGCCCCCCAAGGACGCCCAGTTCGTCGCGAGTGAGAATATCATCATGGGGAATACCGTGCTGTACGGTGCGACTGGCGGGCGGCTGTTCGCAGCTGGTCGAGCCGGCGAGCGGTTCGCGGTCCGCAATAGCGGCGCCACGGCGGTAATCGAAGGCGCAGGCGACCACTGCTGCGAATACATGACCGGTGGCATCGTGGTGGTGCTGGGGCCCGTGGGTCGCAACTTCGCGGCCGGCATGTCAGCCGGCACTGCCTACGTGCTGGACGAAGACGGAAGCTTCCCGGGTCGAGTCAACTCAGAGTTGGTCGATATCGAGCGGATCGCTGAGCACGGGCGCGTCGTCCGACTTGACGATGAAGCTGAGCTGCGATCACTCGTCGAGGAGCATCTGGCGGTCACTGGAAGCGCTCGCGCCCGCGAGATTCTGGATGGATGGTCCGACCACCTGCCTCGTTTCTGGAAGGTCATCCCGGATCCCCCGGCGGTACAGACGCAGACGGCCGCGATGGTCGGGGCCGATAGCGGAACGCAGCCCTAGCG